>DASTBJ010000056.1:0-9240 GCA_035712125.1 Terriglobia bacterium | reverse complement strand
CGCCCGCGTCTACTCCGACCAGCTTTGCGGAATCCGATGGACCTCCCGGACTCCTTCGCAGCTTCGGCCAATGCGACGGATCTAGCCACCTCGCGCAGTAACTCCTCGGTCAAATATTGGCGTAACCGCCCTGTCGTCTTGAAAACCTTCCTTGGCTTCAGAACCAGCCCGACATGGGTGTCTGCGGCGGTGTCGGAGACAAAAAAATGCGACCGTTGAATGACCTCGATTTCCTGACTTCCTGGATTTAGATAGCTGACGGTCAATACCAGCTTCCTGCTTTTCAGCCCCTCATCGCCATCCACTCGAATGTGTCGACTTTGTGAACGCAGATCACGCAGGAATGTAGTCAAGGTATCCACGGCGTCATTGCGCGCCGAAAGCTTGGCTAAGCGATGAGCCTCGGCGCGTGCATCAGCATCTGCAATCCGCTTCTCCTCCGCACGCGTCGCTGCAGCGATGCGCTTCTCTTCGGCACGCTTCGCGGCTTCGTGTCGTCGAGCATCCGCGAGCAAGCTGGCTCTGGCAGCGCTTACCAAGGCCCGAAAACGGCTTCCTGACCTGCTTGCCATCTTTAGGATTCCTGCAAGCCGCTACGTGCAGTGTTGTGCGTTTCTTCGGCAGCGTTCAATCGCACGATTGCGTCCGTACGGCCCAAGCGGCAGATACTTATCCGGTGAACTAGAGGTGCTGATCAAACGCGGTCCATTGGTGACAAGAAACCGAAAATTCGCTTGGTACCGCGACGACATCAACACTACGCGTGCTGACTCTGAGGGGAATTCCGTTGCACAATCTTATTTTCGAGCGAATGAGCAACATCAATCAGTTCGGCTCTTTGCGCCAATAGTCGGGCTCGTTGCAGCGTTTCTAAGTTCACCTCTCGCAAGGCACGCACGCGCAGGCCCGGATACAGGTCTCCAGGGAAACCAACTTGCACGGGAGCACGACCAAACTGATCGCCAGTAAGATCCACGTCCAGTTTCAAATCGTCCCAATTGACACGATTGATCCAGTGGCTGTGTCCGTCAACCAGCGTGCTTATCATCTCCCCGCCGAGCATTTCATGAACGATCACCGAAACCGCCGCGCAATGGCCACTACTCGGTGCGTTGCCAGGAAACCCCCTTGACGCAGTATCTGGACGAAATGCGCCGTCCAGGCGATCTCTCAGATCCCTCATCTTTTCAAGTAAGTCGCTCATGTTGAATATTAGCCCAGGGAAGACTCCCCTTGCTTATTGATCGTCCGCATTCCAGGACCCGGCGCCACCTCTAAGCTTCTTGAGACTGCTCTTCAGCTCAAAGATTCCACCTAGAAAATCATTCAGCCCACGCACAAAAACCAGAAGCAATCCAAGTCCGACGAGTTCGGCGAGCGCGCTAAGGTTCTTGTCCGCAATCTCAGGAGCGATGAGTAGATACAGGGAGAGTCCCGCAAGACCAGCCAGCAGTGAGAGAACAAACTTTAGTCGCCGGGGGCGCACAACGACAGGAATTCTGGCCACAAAAACTGACGGCCAGCTTGCCCAATTCGGCAGCCTAGATTCTGACGTGCCATGACTGGCCGCAGCATTTTCCGTTTTCACGTCGGGCTCAGCGCGAAGAGCAATGACGCTATAGCCGGCTTGGGTAGCGGAAAATGTAAATTCAATTACATCGTACTTCCCTACAACTAAATCTGATGCACCCTCGAGCGCAAAAAAATCAGGGTCGTGCTCGTAGCGCACCTTGACTGGAGGTTGATTCGCTTTCTTGAGTGGCTCACTCCACTCCACAACTCGCAACCTGTATCTGCCTGATTCTTGCAGTGAAAACCCGTATATGGATTCTCGTGCAAAGCTGAACTGGTTCTTGATCGCCTGTGGCTTGGGAGCATCACCGTTGTCACGGTGAAATCCAAGAACATGAAAAAATGGAATTCCAGTGAGATTTGGATCGACATGGAGGATCGCAGCAAGCCGCGCCCAAGCCGTCGAGTCTATCTGGCCCCTCCATTCGGCATCCACAAGCGGCATGCACGCCTCACGCACGTAAAAGCCCTTTGGCAACGCTTCCTTTAAGTCGTAGTTAGGATTGCCGTCGACATCACCAACAATTGCATGCGCAAGAAGTTTCAAGCGATCCAAGGCAGGTGCATAGGACTCCTTCTTCGAGCATGAGTAGCTTTCCATGGCCAAATTGAGCTTCGGGAATTCAGCCACGCGAAAGCGCACGAAGATCATTGGGGCGATCCATTCGATGGCAATCACCTCGCCCCGTCGTACCGGTATCAGATACTCACCTTCTTGAGAGTGAAAGAGAATGACCATCGACCTGCCCTCAAAGGTTTCTCCTTCATCTACTATCTTCTTTGTGAGGGACTCCTCTACCCACTTAGGCTGGTACCGAAAACGAAATTCAAACCCTTTGGGTAGTGACAGCAGGTGGGGCAGATCGTAGATGTATGGAACTTGAGAGCCAGTCACCGCAACCAAAGGAAGTTGGTCCTCGCTTCCAGCCAAAACGCTCTTACTATTCATGTCGCATCACCGTATGAATTCGTATTGCAGCATGCCGCTTGGGAAGAGAGTCTGGAACTTACTGGCGACCGAGATCATCGGGCAGTTTGTGATATGCCTCGCTGAGCACACCGAGCGTTACGACAGCGGGAGCCGCGTCGTCTTCGGGGTCGCGGGCAATCGCGCCGTCAAGCACGCGGACGCGCGTGCCCTTCTTGAACTCATGGTTCTCTTTGAGCCGCAATAGCGCTGGTGTCTTCGGTGGTAGATCACGCGCGCGCACGACTTCGCCGTCCCAACTCAACGGTCCATGACGCCCAGTGATCCTCAATTCAATGTCGCCAAAGCGGCGGTCATCCGAGACTACCTGTGTGGCGCTAGCCCAATATGCATCACAAAGCTGACGCACACCGCAATAGCGACACGTGTCTGCATTTGGATGGGCCGAAGGAGGACGCGCGGCCAAGGCAGCTTCCGCCGACAATCGGCGCGCGAGGAGATCACGACCGAGATCATCAATTTCCGATGCGTTCGGTGCTGCGACGTCCACGTCATGGGTCTCGTACGCGAGCACGAGCCGATTCGCTAAGCGTCCCGAGGGGTTGAACTCGTCGTCGAGCCGCCACATCACGGCGTACGCACGAACCTGGAACTTATGAGCATCGTCAGCCGCACCCGTTTTGAAATCGGTGATCTCACACGCCTCGTCATTGAGTACAAGTAGATCTACGGTTCCCTTCCACCCAATACTTCTCGCAAGAACGTCTACCTCAGGGTAAATGCCGTTCCGGAGCGGGAGCCGAACCGGTGGTCCGCTTGGCTTTGGCGTTGAGGCCGTCGACGGCAACGACGCACTTTTTGACAACCTGAGTCGGTTGAGCATTGACTGCACGCGCGCTCTAAGCGCTGGCACTTGACCGTGCAATGTGCGCCGCGCGTGCTCCATCAGCGTGTCTGCGCGTGGGTTGTCGACGTAATGCTTGAGAATCCGCTCGATGCAGCCCTCCACGACACACGTGTATCCGCCGAGTTCTCGAAGCACGAGAGTCGCACCAGGGTCATTCATCGAACACACGCCCGCACGCGCGATCTGCTTGGCGATCATTTCAAGCGCCAGATGGACCACGCTGCCAGCCAACGAAGCAACCTGCAATTTCGGCGGGTAACCTCGCCCACTCCAGAGCATCGGATATTCGGCACGACTGAGCGCCCAGCGTCGCGGGCACTCTTGGATCTCCCCCCAGGTCGATACACTCATCTCCGGCGGCGGAGGCGGCCATGTTACCGGTGTAACTACGCGCCAGTGATTCTTATCGTTCATCGTCGCCCGCCCCTCAGCCGAGCTTCTCGATGAGCTTCTGAGTGGCAAATGGGAGATTGCGCCGGACGACCAGTTCGTCCTCTAGATAGACGGTCAACGTGGTCGCGTATTCCTTGATCTCCTTGAGGTCTTTGTCGGTCGGTTCATTCGGGGTGAGCGGACCATGAAGCCCGATAGCGAACCGCGCGCCGTTTGCCCTTGTCGCGAGTATGGGTGCAATGACGTCGCCGAAACCGGGCACTGAGATCTTCCTGTTGCGCTCGAGGGTGAGGCCCTCGATACCCTGCCGATCAAGATCCTCGAACAGGAGATTGGTCGAACGCGCGATGCGATCCGGACTCAGCGTCGGGGCCGCATTGTTCAGGACGAACCGCAGCAAACTGGCGCCTAGGTGGCGGTCGAGGAGATCGTGCTCGAACTTGTTCTTGTAGCTGCGAAGGCAGCGGTAACATGAGCGGTCGCAGTTGTCCGGACAACTCTCGAGCAATTTGAGCGCGTCCTCGAAAATCGGGAGACCGATTTTCCCGACCCGCTTGGCAAAGCCGGCGCCGCCGGGCAGCGTGTCGTATATATAGATTTCCGCCTCGACCCCAGCTCGCCCCTCCGCGGTAAGCGCTGGTCGGTACTCCGCCTGGAGCTCGTTTGCCTCCAACTCGAGCTTCGCACACGCGGCCTTGGTCACCGCCTCGCAAATGGTGCGTAGCGCAACATCCGTGGCGAGCACACCGGGCACCAGCGTGATGGGCGGGTCGACACGGATCGCAACTAGTAGAACGTCCGTGATGAAGTCCGTGCCGAGCACAAGACCCTTCGTCGCGCCCCCGCCTGGGCACATCGGCTCCTTAATGTCAGGGTACGGCTTGCGATGCGCAGCACCCACAGTTCCCTTGGGGACCGCCGTAGGCTCGATAAGCCCGCACCTTGTGCAATACGTGTAGCCCTCTTCGCGCGGGCCTCGGTTAGTTACGAGGAGGTGCTGCCGCGTGTGGTGGACACGAAGGCGCCCATTCAACCGCGTCCACTTCGATGCGTCGGCGGGCGTGGGCGCAGTCAGCTTCGCCCTGGTCGCATAGCTCTTTGCGGGCACGTCGTCTGGCGTAGTCCCCTCTGGCTTGTCCACCCGATGCGCGAACCCAGGCGGACGGAGCCACTGTCTCGCCGGGCCGAAGGTGCCAACACCGCCGCACGCCTCGCAGTCCTTGGTCTCTCCGCGCGAGCCGCCCTCGAAGGTTGTGGTCGCAGCGTAGTGGCACACGCCGCACTCGTAATAGAGCCGACGCCCCAGCCACGCACGGTATCGGTCTTCGCGCATCGGTGAGTAGATCGCCTCAGACGTCCAGAGTTTGTTGCAGATCCAGACCTCCTTGCCGGGCGCGTACTGCGAAAGCGCGATGGTCAATCCCTGCGATGGCGTGAACTGGAACTTCGGCCGGTACATCGTCGAGTTGACCGGATCAAAGACATGAAACGTGGCGACATCGGTCGGGAACGCGTAGCGAGGCAAGACACCCCTATAGAGCAGCCGGTCGAGCAAATTCTCAGAGGCCGGGTCACGCCCCGGTCTCTCCTCTCCCTCCTCATCGGGGGCCTCGAGGCCGGTGTCCGCGCTTGCCGCTGCTGCCGCGGTGCCCGAAGCGGCGAGCGGTGGACCAGCAACTGAACCAGGCGGTGCAGCAGACGTTCCTGCCGGAGGCGCGAACTCAATAGCCGCGTCGATCGGCTCCATCGTTTTCGGAATAAGTTCGCCAAGAAGGCGCTTCCGCTCATCAGCTGAGAACTGTTGAGGGAGCCACGCGTCGACCTCCGTGCGTAGGGTTGCCTCGTTCGCCTCGAGCCACTTCTTGAGGTCCCCCCGGTTCAGCACCGTCGCGGAGCTATTGAAATCGGCCACGGTACCCAGCACCGCGAAGAGGTGCGGCTGCTCCTCGGGCCTAATTCTGGGTAGCTTGTCCTGGTGGTACCGCTGCAGCAGGTAGGCAGTGACGTGCCGTCTGATGATCTCGCTGTTATCGAGCGTGAGGAACGGATCCTCGACGGCGCCACGGATCATCTGGTCAGGGTTCGAGAAATAGTGCTCGTCGTGACTATCGGCGCTTCCGAACGCGGTGACTGTTGCGACGGCATTCCCGCGACGGCCCGCACGACCCGCACGCTGCTGATAGTTGGCGCGCGCGGGTGGCATGTTCCGTAGCGAGACGCCGGACAGCGATCCGATGTCTATTCCAACCTCCATCGTCGTCGTGCATGACAGCACGTCGATGGCGGGCCGTTCGTGTCCTGTCCCGTCCTCGCCAAGGTCCACGTCTTGGAAGAGCAGTTCGTGCTCTTCCGCTTTAGAGAAAACCTCGGCGGCTTGCGCCGAGTTGAGTTGCGCGGTGTGCTCGGCAGCGATGAGCGCCATCGGTGATGACGGCGGCTTCTTCAGCGCCTCGACAGTGCTCGCGCGGTAGTAGCCTTTCCGCGCGACGAAGACCTTGTCGGTATCCGGGTCGATGGGTGTCGCGGTCGGCTGCCCGCAGTTGACGCAGATCGTGCGACCGGGGAACGGACGCTGGGCCGTTTTGCACGACAGGCAGTACGCCCACGAACCGTCCAAGTAAAGCGATAGCTCACTTCCGCTGAGGTGGTATTTGTTTGGCGCCACCTGTTCGCCAAACTTCTGGAGAAGCTTGGGCAACCACTCCCTCTTGAAGAAACCGCGCGCAGACTTGTCTGCGATGAGGCGATCGATTTCTTCGAAATTGCCAGAGCGGGGCTGGAACTGACGGCTAGAGTTACGCCACGCCGGTGGCATCTGCTTCATCCATAGTCCTGCCCGCCCCCAACAGCGCATCCATGAGCGCGCCGTAGCGAGCTTTTGGTCCGCGGTCGTCGCGAAATTAGGAATATCAGGGAGTGCTTTGATCCACGCCGTGTGGCCAGCGCGCTCTCGGAGCGACGCGAGAGCGAGCGCTTCAAGGCCGTAATAGCGATCGCCAAGCGAGTTCACAATCGCGCGAAGCAGGGATTCCGGCGGGCGCGACGCGCGCAGTTGACCCCAGAGCGTCAATAACGCTGCGGGATCCGACAGCGCATTTGCTTTGATAGCCGCGTCCACGTCGAGTTCATCCTGAAAGCTCTCGCCAGCCTTAAGCTCAGGCCGCAGCCGGACGACCAACTCCTTTGCGGCAATCAGGACGGCGAGATAGAGGTCATCAAGCGACAACAGCGGTGCGACCGATTCGATGCCCGCGAGCCTTTGGTAGCCGGCCACGATGAGGGGACGGATCGCGTCCTGGGTCGAGTACGTCTGAAGGTTCGGCGCGAGCCGCGCCGCGGTCTGACGCGAGTCCGAGAAGATCAGGACCTTTCGCCCGCGCAGCGGCGCGAGCCTAGTCGCGGGCACGGGGCTCGCCGGCTGAACCTGTATCTGCTTCGCGATGAGCGCCTGGAAAGGCTGGTCACCCTTCGTCTGGTGGTCTTGCACCGAGGTGCGGCCGAACGCGGCGTGTTCTCCGCACACGGCGCAGGGACGGAACTCACCGGGGCTCGCGTCCTGCGGCTCGTCGTCATTCCTGGGCTGTGAACGTCCCGCGCGGATGTAGACCTGTCTGTTTCGCGCGCCAAGCTTCTGCGGGTTGAGCCGCCCAGTGATCAAGTCGTACTCGGCGGGCTCCGCGAACTCATTGAACACGGGCCTCTCGAGGAGAAGGTCTATAGGAGCGATCTCATCGATGAGGCCAGCGAGCGTCCGAAGTGCTCCGCCAGGCTCCGCCCAGAGGAAGTCCGGGTCATCGACGTTGTTGGTGTACGCACGGGCGTACGCGGTCCCGCAGTTGCGGCACGTAAACAGTTCCAGGACACGGCCGCCGCAGTCGCACATATCGCGCGGCTGGCTGTAAAGTTTCCCCGCAGGCCCCCCGCGCGCCGTCGCCGGGAGGTTCGCGCAGTTTGGATCCATGCAGACCCAGAGGCCCGCGAGTCCTCGATAGAACGAATGGACGCGGCACGGCAGTAGGCCAGGCTCCGTGGGCTCCCTGCGCGCTACGCTGCCCAGCGCGATGAGGGTTGTCACCGCGCGAGCGCCAACGTCGGCCGACACGCCCTCCTCGAAGAGCTTCGAGCCTAGCTCGTCGACCGGCTGCGCCTCCTTCATGGTCGAGTTGACGAGGCTCGACATCGGTCCGAACGACTCCAGCGCGGTGTACAGCGAGGGCTGAAGGTTCCACGGCGGAGCGATCCCACGATATTTGAGGAAACTCTCGATCACCTTGACCCGGTCGGCATCGTTGACGGCTTCGTAGAAACGGTTGAGGTCGAACGCATTGAGCGCGGCAGCGTCAGCGGCCGTCCCCTTCGCGGCGCCGGACCGCTCGAGCAGATCTCCCTGCACCTTGGAAAAATCGGCGGGGTTCTTGCCGGTGAGCTGCGCGCCGAAATCGACAGCGTAGTCCGCTTCACTGAAGCTGGCGCTCGTGCAAACCACTTGAAGGCGCTTCGCCGGGATGCCGAGGCGCGTGCGCAGGCGGCGGATGAGCAGCGCTACTTCGGCACCCTGGGCGCCGCGATAAAGGTGGGCCTCATCGATGACCAGAAGGAAGCGCTCCTCAGGGTTCTTCGCCAGCCACTCGCGCGTACGATCGAAGATGGGCCGCTCGAGCGGACGCATGAGCATGTACTCGAGCATCGAGTAGTTGGTGACCAGCACGTCGGGCGGCGCCGCGTGGACCTCGTGGCGCGTAATGAGTTCAGGGTCGTTCGGGAGCGTGACGCAGCGCTTGAAGTCATCATTTTTGTCGAGCCAACGCCCCTTGCCGTACCACGCCGCAAGGTCGGGCTTCGCCGGCCATTTACCGCGCTTCTTGAGCTCTCCGACGAGGTGTGCAGCCACCGCTTGTTCAGCCGACGGAGGACCAGAGGCGACCTCGAGGGCCTTCACGTAGTACTTCCCAATTGGTTTCAGTCGATCTTGGTCCTTGTCCTTGTCGCGGACGCCGGGGTACAGCGTGCGGCTGGTGTATCGGGCGAACCGCGCAGGGCGCCCTGACCAGCCGACGAACCGCTGTACGATCCGCGGATCGCCAAGTAGCAGCCGCAGACGCCCAAGCTGATCGTTGACCAGCGCGTTCATCGGGTAGAGCACCAGCGCGCGTACGGCGCTGCTCTCACCGAACTCTTTGCCCTTGACCTTCGCCTCCGTGGCGAGCTTGCCAAGGATTGGGAGGAGGAAGCACTCGGTCTTGCCAGAGCCGGTGCCCGTCATCACGACGAGACTGCGGCCCTCGACGAGCGAGAGCTGTGTCGAGAGTGCTTGATGCTGATACGGCGGGTCGTGGATGAGGAGGCCAAGGTCGCCCTTCTTCTCGGAGACCGACGTGATTATCTCGAGCGCCGCGGCAGGAAGGCCGAGTTCCGCGAACTTCTTTCCAGGCTTGTAGCG
>DASTBJ010000055.1:0-13485 GCA_035712125.1 Terriglobia bacterium | reverse complement strand
GTTTTACCGGGAAATAAGAGTGCTGCATCTGTCCTGCGAGCGCGTCTTCCAGACTTCTTTGAAAGCCGACAGGAGCGAAAATGTTCAGTTCATTTTGCGGCAGCGATGCCGGAGTAAAAAACGGAAAGCCGTGGATGTGGTCCCAGTGCGTATGGCCTATGAGGAGATGAATCCGCCGCACTCCCTCCTGGAGCAGCGCCATTCCGAGCGCGCGGATACCCGTGCCGCAATCAAGAATAATGACGGTACCGTCGTCGATCCGGAGTTCGACGCAAGACGTATTGCCGCCATATCTCGCGGTCTGTGGACCCGGTGTTGGTACTGAACCCCTTGTTCCCCAGAATCGTACAAGCATCCAGCAGGATGGTGGCAGCGGGGCAAATGTGAGTCAAGTAATTGCTGGATCAAAGGTCTTGCAGTACAGTCTGTTGCGTGACTAACGACAATGCGTCTCCCCGATTCGATCGCAGACCGTGGGGCACCTTCACCGTCCTCGATGAGGCTTCCACCTATAAGGTCAAGCGGATCGAGGTTTTACCCGGCAAACGCCTGAGTTATCAGAAACATGCGAAACGGTCTGAGCACTGGATGAATGTGTCCGGCCGGGCGCGGGTCACTCTGGACGGCCGGGAAATCATCCTTTCCGAGGGAGAAACAGTCGATATCCAGGCCGGAGTTGCACACCGCATCGAAAACGTCGGGGAACACAACCTCGTGTTTATCGAGATACAACGCGGCACCTATTTCGGTGAGGACGATATCGTTCGGCTCCAGGACGATTTTGGTCGATAACATTTCCTGACCTCTCGGTATACTCCGCCTGTCCTTTGGTTGTCCCGCCCTGGAGTTCCGTGTGTGCCCATGGTTTCAACTAAGGAGATTCGCGCGCTATACGGTCAGGCGGCGGTCGTTTCGCGGAAAGGTTCGTTTACTCTTGTTCATCTGGACAAACCGTCGAGGGCGACGATACGAAGGCGCAGCAGGGAATTCGACCCGGAGGAGTTCTTCTGTCCGGATTGCCCGCTATGCCAGCTGCTGAAGAAAAGCGGAATCGTCGTTTTCGACGACACGCTCTTCGAAGAGGATGAGGATTAGTTCTTCCGTTGGCTTATAGATGCATTCCTCGTACTCTGTCTTGTGCGTCTGGAACCAGTTCCGGTTGTTGTTACGTTTCAAGCGTCGCAGGAAGCGAATTCCGGCTTCCGGAAAGGTTGGGAAATCTGGGCCGATCATGCTGGCATTGTTGACATCTGTCGCTTTGCTGTCTAACTTAGCCCGACACGTATGAAGGTAGATCTGCGATCCCCGCACAGCATCATCGACAAGTTCGTTTCCCTGCTTGCCATCAGTCATCGCATTAATTCCGAAAAGGATTTTGACGAGCTGCTGAATATTATCACTGCTGAAGCTGCCAAGCTTATCGATGCCGATCGCGCCACGATATTCCTTCTCGATAAGGCGACAAGTCAGTTGTGGGCGAGGACCGCCCTCGGAGTTTCCGAAACGATCCGATTTGATGCTCGGCTCGGAATTGCGGGTGCTGTGCTGATTTCCGGCAAGAATATGATCGTTGAGGATGCCTACAAATCTCCTCTGTTCAATCCATCCATTGACTCGATGACCGGATTTCAGACGCGGAATATTCTGAGCGTTCCATTGCGGAACATCCGGCGGGACATCATCGGTGTCTTTCAGGTTCTGAACAAGAAGGACGGCAGGTTCTCGGCGGAAGACGAGCAGCTTGTGGAAGCGCTGGCACTGCACGCCGCTGTGGCTCTCGAAAATGCGCGTGCCATGACGGACATGGAGACCCGCCAGCAGAAGCTGATTGAGGAAAACCAGATCCTCCGCAAGGAAGTCGAGGAGAGGTTCTCAACAAGAAGCATCCTGGGAAGCACTCCTCGGATACAGGAGATTCGCAGTCTTCTGGAAAGGACCGCACAGAGCTCAGTTTCCGTGCTCATCACCGGTGAGAATGGCACCGGCAAGGAACTCTCCGCTCGCGCAATTCACTATATGAGTTCTCGTGGGGCCAGGCCGTTTGTTGCTGTCAACTGTGCGGCCCTTCCAGAGCAGCTGGTGGAGAGCGAATTGTTCGGAATCGAAAAGGGCGTTGCCACAGGGGTGGAACGCCGGATGGGGCGTATCGAATCCGCGAACGGCGGGACCTTGTTTCTCGACGAAATCGGCGATCTCAGTATGACGGCGCAGGCCAAGCTGCTTCGCGTCCTGCAGGAGAGGGAAGTGGACTGGGTCGGGGGACGAAAGCCGGTGCCCGTGGATGTTCGTCTTGTTGCCGCAACGAACAAGGACCTCAGGGAAGAGATCCAGCGCGGTCATTTTCGTCAGGACCTCTTTTTCCGCCTCAACGTTGTTCATGTGCGGATGCCGTCTCTTCGAGAGATCCGCGGCGATATCCCCATGCTCGCAACTCATTTCCTGCGCAAGCAGGCGAAGGAACTCGATCGCGAGATCGAGGGATTCGATCCCGAGGCAATGAAAGCGCTGACGGCCTACGACTGGCCGGGGAACATCCGCGAACTGGAGAATGAAGTGAAGCGGGCGGCGGTCCTGACCCCAGGGAAGAGGATTGATTTCGAAGATCTTTCGGAAACCGTCAAAGAAGAACGGCTGGAGCCGCTCGAACTCGACCCTGTTCCTTCAACTCCAGCGGGGAAGTCGAAGCAGTCTCTCAAGGATCGCGTAACAGTTCTCGAAATCCAGATGATCCGCGACGCGATGGCTCAAACGGGGAACGACAAGCGGCGCACCGCCAAGATGCTGGGTTTGAGTCATCAGGGATTGCTGAACAAACTCAAGCGGTACGGTCTGGGATAGAGAGTCCTATCCTCCGAGCGTAATCATCTCAATCTTCTTGTGAGCGCGCGGCTCGTACCCCGATTCAGACTTCAGACGTTCCCATCGCAAATCCGAGTATCGGTCGTCGCGATTACTCCAGACGGTTCGGATAATCTCACTTAATTCTTCGTCCGAAGCACCTTGCCGCATTCTGGATTTCAAATCGAACCCCGTTTCGGCAAAGAGGCATGTCACAAGCTTCCCGTCTGCGGTGAGACGCGCTCGCGTGCAGCTGCTGCAAAACGGCTCCGTGACGGATCCGATGATGCCGATGGTGCCTGCGCCGTCAACGAATTCGTAGTCCACGGCCGGTGCGGTTCCGGACTGCCTTCCAACTTCCCGTACCGGGAAACGCGCGTGAATCACATCGAGCATCTCGCGCTTTGAAAAAGTTTTATTCGGTGTCCAGCCACTGGCATTGCCGACATCCATATATTCGATCAGCCTCATTTCGAAGCCTTCTTTTCGCCCGAACGCGACGAGATCGAGTAATTCGTCGTCATTGAATCCACGAATGATGACGGCGTTGACCTTGATCGGGTCCATGCCGACTTGTTTAGCCGCCGCGAGTCCTTCGAGGACGGGTTGGAGTTCGCCGCGTTGTGTGATCGTGTGAAACCTGTCGGCACGCAAGGTATCGAGACTCACATTAATACGATCGAGCCCGGCATCTTTTAGAGCACGCGCCTGCTCGGCAAGAAGAGCGCCATTTGTGGTTAGCGAAAGGCTGTGAAGGCCATCGATGCGACTCAATTGGTTTACCAGTGTGGGGAGGCTTCGACGGACCAGGGGCTCGCCACCAGTGAGCCTTATTTGCGAAACGCCGTGCAAAACAAAAATGCGCGCCAGCCGTTCGATTTCCGCAAATGACAGCACCTCGGTACGTTGGACCCACTGGTATTCATCGAACGGCATGCAATAAGTGCATCGGAAGTTGCACCTGTCGGTCACCGATATTCGCAGGCCACGTAGCGGTCTGTTTAGCGTGTCGACAACTTTCATTCAGGCCATTATGCGGAGGTCATTCCGATCTTTTCAATGATGGAATAATGGTTGTCTCGACTGTCTCGTTTGTCGACAGTGCCTCAAGAAAAGTTTGCTTGAATAGATTTCGGGCGTGTAAAACAGCCGTGAGACCACTTCTTGACAACAAATCATCCGTATGGATAATCCCGATTTGCTTACCAATTTTCGTATTGGGACTCGATTGGCGGTAGCCTGTCGGGCCTCAGATATCCCGGTAACAATCTAACGTCGCTCATCATGTAAGGTTTCAAGCTTCCCGAGACCATCCACCAGGAGCCTCTGCCAAAAGTTGGGCAAAAGCGGCACCTACCGGCTATTAAATAGTAGGGCTGTCGTTGCGATAATCGGCGCGGACAAAGGAACGAGGGTTGCGAGACAGGTTTCGTGCCTGGAGTACGCAGCTCTCGGGAGCAGTAGGGTACAAAGTCTTCCACAGAGAGTGCAAAAAGCTGTGGAAACTGTTCCTTGACAGCGAGTTCTAGGTCGGTTGTACAATAAGTTCCCCTGGACAAATGAAGATCACGGATGCCGCGGGAGGCGCGCAAGGATGAGCGAGCATTGGTACGCATTACAGGTCAGGCCTCGTTTCGAACGGCACGTTCAGACGCACCTTGAGGACAAGGGATACGAGGTCTTTTATCCAACTTACACATCGACGCGCCAGTGGTCAGATCGCGTCAAGTCCCTGTCTTTCCCATTGTTTCCCGGTTACGTGTTCTGCCGATTCAATGTTCACGCCAGACTTCCGATCCTGATCACTCCAGGAGTGAATCAGGTTGTCGGATCCGGCAAGACTCCGATTATGGTCGATGAAGGAGAGCTGGCAGCGATTCGCCGGGTCATGCACTCAGGAGTGGCTGCTCAGCCGTGGCCATATCTAAAGGTTGGGGAAACCGTCCAGATCGAAAACGGACCTCTCGAGGGATTGACCGGAATCGTCACTCGCATCAAGAGTTCGGATCGTCTCGTAGTTTCCGTGTCGCTCTTAATGCGCTCCGTGGCGGTGGAACTGGATAGCCACTGGATTAAGCCAGTACAGTCTCCTGCACGGACGCCGGAGACGGTCACGAGGGAACATACAGCTATTGCCGGCCCTCGGGCTGCCACTTTACATCGCACATCGTAATGAAGTGACCTTGGTCACTTCTGGTGGCCCCATCAACTCGCGCGGGAAATTCGGATCAACAGCTCTTCAATGATTCACGGCGGGATACCGCTCTAACCGTCTGAAGAAGCGCTTCAACACCAGATCCCTGAATCGTTCCCGTTCTTTGCTTACAACGAACGAAGTAGGCGCAACGTAGCGCGCGATCCGGCGTGCGCTTCGCTGCGGGAAAGGCTCACGATTATGTCTCGAACACCTGTCCGATGGCTCGGACTCCTATTGACCATCGGGTTAGTTTCAGTCGCGTTTGGTCAACAGAGCACAACGGTGCCGGCGGTGCCACAGTCCGGCGGCCCTGCGCGGCAGGATTCCCCCAGCTATTTGATCCAGGTCAATGACGTCCTGCACATATTTGTATGGAAGGAACCGGAAATCAGTCAAGGCAGGGTTCTGGTACGGCCTGACGGTCGAATCTCCATTCCGCTCGTTCAGGATATGCAGGCGGCAGGGCTTTCGCCCGTACAGCTCAAGCAGCGACTGGAAGACAAACTCAAGGACCTTATCGACGTCCCGAATGTGACGGTCATCGTCGATACGATTCAGAGCTACCAGGTCTTTGTCATGGGATACGTGGCTCGAGGGGGTGCTTTCCCGAGCGCGACGCCGGTCACCATCATGCAGGCGCTGGCGAATGCAGGGGGAATGACGGAGTTTGCGAACAAGGATGACATCCGAATCTTCCGCGGAAACCTTGTAATGAAGTTCAACTACAAGGACTACACGGAGGGCAAGAACCTCTCTCAGAACATCAGACTCGAATCCGGCGACGTAGTAGAGGTTCACTGAGCGTGCGTATCGCGCGTCTTCTCAAGTCTCGTGCTGCAGGGATAGGCAGGGTATGCGTGCTGCTGATCGGGCTGTCCGCTCCTCTCTTCGCGCAGCGTACCTACACGGTCAGTACATCGGTGGATGTGATCGGTGGGTTTGAGAGCTATCCTCAGACCAGCGGACTCCCCGTGCAGCCAACCGAAGCACCGGTGGACCCGTTTTATGGCGTCTTGCCCGGGATTACCCTGGAGTCGAGAACTGCCCGCAGCGAGTTTAGCCTCAACTATGGTTTTGGGTTCACTCACTACGCCACCGAGTTGCCGCGAGATACGAGAACTCACAACGTCCACGCGTCGATATCGCGCCGATTGAGTTCGCGATGGACTATGGACATCTCGGAATGGTTCAGCCAGACCAACGATCTTTTCAGCTACTACGCCCTGCTTGGAGCTGAACTGGTCGATGACGGCCTGGTGTTCTACTTTTCACCCGTCGCAACGAACCAATCCGTCCGAACGAACAATTTAAGCGCATCTTTCAATCACGATCTGTCTGCCAGGTCGACGCTCTCGTTTAACGGAGGCTGGACGCTTGGGGGGTATGGAAACGCTGGAAACCTCGTTGGTCTTTCGGACCAGAACTCGTTTTCAGGCGGCGTCGAGTATTCACGGAGAATCAGCGAGCGTCTCTCCTGGAACCTCGGATATAGCGGCCAATACTTTACGTACGACAAGTTTGGTTCGGCGGTTTCAAATGCGGTCCATTTCGGACTCGAATCCGTGATCGCGAAGGGTACAAAAGTGTCCGTCTCTGTCGGGCCTTCTCAGGTAAAGAATCTGAACGTCGATATCGACAATACGAATTTCCAGGCGTCAGGGAGCGTTACGAAAGAAATCAAGGGGAACAGCTTCCACTTCACGCTGGCCCAGGGAAACGCGACCTCAAGTGGCGTGGGTACGATCTCGAGTACCCGGAGTGCATCGGCAGGGGTAGCGCGAACCTTCGGACGCCGCGTAAGCGTTTTCGCAGATGCTTCCGTCTTTGAAGGCCTGGGCATTATAGGCAACCCGTTTAACACGAAGGGGACGTCCATCACCGGCAATGTGGGTATCGCTATTGCAAGGAATGTGTCCGTCCACACAGGGGTGCAGTTTCAGAAATATACCCAGCCCTCTCCGTATGCATTTACACAGAAAAGGGTATTTGCTTCGGTGCGTTACACGCAGCCTAATCTGTTTCGTTCGCGTTGAACTGGAAGCCTTGAAATTGCTCTTGACAGAAGGACTTCCGAATGAAAAATGAACGGAGACTGCCTTCAACCTCCATTCTCAAGTTTCGGGCAACCGTGACTGAAATGGCGGTAGCCTGCTCCGTCATTCTGTGAATCCCTGGAGATTCCTTTCCCATGAAAATAGGTATTAGTTCGCTACAGGATTTCATGTCGTTTCTGGTCCGGCGCCGATGGTGGGTTATTGCTCCCTTCATAGCCCTGTCGTGTCTGCTGGCCATCCTCATCAAGGAACTGCCCAGGGTTTATGTGTCGAAGTCCATGGTCCTGGTCAAGCCTCGGGAGGTCCCTGAAAACTTTGTAATGGATTTGACGTCCGCGAGCTCGACCCAGCAGCACCTGCGTTCGATTGAGCGAATGGTGCTGAGCCGGGAAAATCTCCAAAACATCATTAAAACGCGTTCTGCTGATATGCCTGAATTCAAAGGTTTGACACTAGATGAGCAGGTTGAACGGCTGGCGAACCAGATCAAGATCGCTTTTTCGACTGAGGGTGATGGAAGAGGGGCAGTCCGAGTGATCTGGTTCACGATCAGCTACCAGAATAGGGATCCCGGAATGGCGCAGGCCATCACTCAGCAGCTTACAAACCTGTTCATCGCCATGGATCTCCGAGCGCGTCAAGACCATGTTCTGGGAACAACGACGTTTTTAAAAGGCGAGCTTGATAAGAAGGAGCTGGAACTGGAGGAGTCCGAAACCAAAGTGACAGAATTGAAGAGCCGACACATTCAGGAGCTGCCTGAGCGTCTCGAATCCAATCATCGGGAGTTGGACAGGCTCAACGATTCGAAGAGAAACAACGAAGACAATTTGACGCGCATAATGACCGCGAAACTCGGTTACGAGCAATTGATGGCTCAAATGCCGGAGTTCCTGCCAGGCCCAGCAAAGAGATCCTCTGTTCAGGCAATGAAAGAAAAGGATCCCAATGTGGACATCTATCTCAAGCTCAAGTCCGACTACGATACCCTGCGTGCGACCCGGCGTGAAAATTATCCCGACATCGAGAGAGTGAAGCTACAGATGGAGCGGGCTAAAGCGCTGATTGCACCTGAAGTTCTCGAGGAAGTGCTGAATCCGAAGCCGGCCGAACCGGAAATGGTCGAAGGGGAAAAGATAAAGAACCCGTCATATACGCACTTGCAAAACCAGATGAGGGAACTCGAAACGGAGTACCAGATTCGCCTGAATGAAAAGAAAGCGATCGCCGCCGATATCGCCCGAATCTCCAGGAGGGTGGACGTTACCCCGCAAGTTGAACTGCAAATGATGGAGTTCATCCGAGACAACGACGATATCCGAAAAGAGCGGAATCAGCTGAATCAGGATCTCACAAAGGCCCAGCTGTCGCAGAGCCTGGAGAACGATCAGCGCTCGTCCCAGTTCAAGAACATAGATCCAGCGAACCTGCCGACGGTCGCGGAGAAACCGAACAAGTGGGCAGTGCTCGGCGTGGGATGTGTGTTAAGTCTCGTGCTGGCCATAGCATTCGCATTCGTTGTCGACCTGGCCAGGCAAAGAGTGTGGACTCAGTCAGAAATCGAAGCGTTCTGGGGTGTTCCCGTTATGGTCGACATACCCGCGATTGTGTCGGATGCCGACCAGACGGAACTCCGAAAGAAGCGTTTGGCCTTCGCGACATTCTTCCTTGCAGGTTTTGTAGTCTACGGCGCCTTCCTGTATGGCGTTTATCTCAACAACAACTACATCTTGCAGCAACTCGATCCTGTCCTTCAAACACTGGTATACCGATGATGATTGAAACCAAATCCGTGACAAACTCCGTAATCGATGAAGTGAGCCGGCTCTGCGAGGAACGTCAGACCGGTGTGTTGTTACTGACCAACTCCAAGGGCGAACGCATCAATATCTCCTTCAGCGAGGGATTCATTGATACGGCGTCGACCAACCGGGGATCGCGGCGTCTTGGTGATTACCTGGTTCGAGACGGTTTTGTGACGTCCAAGGATCTCGATGCGCTGCAGGCAGACGCGCAGCGTCAGAAGATCGTCCTGGGTGAAGCAATCGTCAGAAAGAAGCTCGTCGGTCACGGTGAGGTCGGCGCCGCGGTGCGCCGGCAAACTCTCGAGGTGCTGATGCACGCCCTGGAGGACGAATTCAAGGTTTCCTCCTTTACAAACTCTCTGCGTGCCTATTTCGTGCCGGCGCGGATCACCTTCCCTCATGTTCTTCTGGAACTCTCTCGCAGAAGTACTGAATCGTTTGAACCCGTGCGCGGGCTGGCCATCGCTCTCAACACCGACAGGGATGCGTCGGATTTTTCGTGGAACCCGGAAGAATTGAGCGTTCTCAATGCGCTGGGAAGTCCTCGAACTTTCGAGGCTCTGCTTAGCGCAACGATGATGTCCGACCTTCAATTGAAAAGAGTTCTTGGAATATTGGAGCGTGTCGGTGCTGTCAATGCCGTGCCCGAGTCTGACGCTCGGCCAAACCTCCCTGTAGCCAGGTCCGAATCCTCTCTTGAGATCGTCGTCCCGGAAGTCACCAACGCGGTCTTCGACGAGAAGCTCGAGGTAGCAAGAAATGAATTCTCGTTTACGAGTGAGCAGTTCAAGAATCTCAAGATCCAGCTGAAGCAGGCTGAGTCCGAAGCGCCTCTCAAGGTATTCACGGTATCCAGCCCGGATGCGCAGGACGGGAAATCTCTGGTCAGCGTGAATCTGGCGTTCGCATTCGCCCAGGATCCAGGATGCAAGGTGCTGATTATCGATTGCGATCTTCGAAAGCCGTCTCTGGATCGCTATCTCGGCGTTACGGCTGAGCCCGGCCTGTTGCAGTACCTCGCCGGAGGACCCATGCGGCCGCAATGCTTCATGCGACGCATCAACAATCTTCATTTCATGACTGCCGGCGGAATCGCGCCAAATCCAATCGAAGCGCTGTCGATGCGTAAAATGAAAGAACTTGTCGAATCTTTGAAAACAATTTTCGACACGATCATTCTTGACGCACCTCCATTTTCGCCGATCGCGGATGCGCGTGTGGTCACAGCCCTGAGTGACGGTCTGCTTATGGTGATTCGCAGCGGCAAGACGGCGTATTCCAGTACGGACCGGGCGTTCAAGGCAATCGATCCGAGGAAACTACTCGGTGTGGTGCTGAATGATGTGAAGCCAATGCCTTTCCAGACGTATCACAGCTACAGCTACTACCAGTATGGGGAAAATCGGCTTGTGTATTCGGGAAACGGCAAGGGTGACTCGAAACGGTATCTAAAATCCTGATTTCATCGAGCGCGGTTCAAGCAGTTAAAACAGTGATGACGATCTCAGAAGAATCCTTTTTCAAGCGCCAGTTGCTCCTTGAGCGTCGAAGAGCTGAGCGGTCGGGGTCGCGCTTCGCGCTGATGCTTGTAGATATGGAAGAGTTGGGCTCCAAACTCAGCCCGGAATCCATGGAGGAGATTGGCCGTTCAATCGCATCGACAATGCGCGAAACAGATGTCACGGGCTGGTACAAGGACTGCTCTGTTTTGGGCGTGATTCTGACAACCCTCAACGGCGCGAGCCGGCAGACACTGGAGACTGTCGTGGTCGAGCGCACGCGGTCGGTCCTGGGTCGCACTCCCGCAGCGGCCGGCGTGGAGCACATCTGGATCTCGTGCCACATTTTCCCGGATGACGAGGGGACTGCCCGAAGCAAGATCTACGAGCAGTTCGAGTCGCTCGAGGATGATCGGCGACATAAGTTTCGTTTCAGCCAGTCGGCGGTGAAGAGGGCTGTAGATATTTCCGGCAGCCTGATGGCGTTGGTCCTCCTTTCGCCGTTATTTCTGAGTATCGCTGCCTTGATAAAGGCCACATCGCGAGGACCGGTTTTCTTCAAGCAGCGACGCATTGGCCAGGCTGGAAGTGAATTCACATTTCTGAAGTTTCGCTCCATGCATGTGAATAACGACCCGGCCATTCACCAGGAATATGTGCGCAAGCTCATCACTCGGGAGATCACGGAGTCGGACGGAACTTACAAAATCAAAAATGACCCCCGTGTGACTCCTGTTGGCCGCTTTCTCCGCAAAAGCAGCCTTGATGAGTTGCCCCAGTTTCTCAATGTTCTTCGGGGAGAGATGTCACTGGTTGGTCCGCGGCCACCGATCCCGTACGAATTCGAAAAATATTCTCTGTGGCATCGACGCCGGATTCTGGAGGCGCGCCCTGGACTGACGGGAACCTGGCAGGTTTCCGGCCGTAGCCGCACAACATTTGACGAAATGGTCCGTATGGATCTTCGTTACATTCGCGAACAGTCACTGTGGCTGGACGTGAAGATTTTGCTCAAGACGCCGTTTGTCGTTCTTCGGGGAGACGGCGCCTACTAATCAACCTTCTTTCAAAGACCAGGGACCGGCAGGGGTTCTGCGTTCGACTAACATTTGCAACAACAAGGTGAATCCGTGACTAACAGAAGCTCATCCACACTGAAGATTGGTGTCGTCGGCTACGGGTACTGGGGCCCGAATGTCGTACGAAATTTTTATAACGTGCCCAACGCTGCGGTCGTCGCTGTCGCCGACGTCAGTTCCAAGTCATTGGAGCGCGTTCGAGGCGTCTATCCGTCCATGGCATTGACGACGTCTGCGGACGAAGTTCTCACGAATCCGGACATCGATGCGGTTGCAATAGTTACTCCGATCTCTCAACACTATCCTCTGGCCAGGAAGGCTCTCGAAAACGGAAAACATGTTTTCGTTGAGAAACCGTTCACGGCCAGCGTCGCCGAAGCGGAACGCCTGATTGAGCTGGCGGAACGCAACAATCTGAAAATCATGGTCGACCATACGTTCCTTTTTACCGGAGCCGTGCGGAAGATCCGCGAACTGATCGACAATGGAACGCTCGGCAAGCTCTATTACTACGATTCGACTCGCGTTAACCTGGGCATCTTTCAGCATGATTCCAATGTCGTGTGGGATCTCGCGCCGCACGATCTCTCCATTATCGACTACCTCATTCCGGCCCCCCCGTCGGCCGTAGTTGCAACGGGAGAGAAACATGTGAACGGTGAAGAGGATATGGCTTTCATCACGATGTACTTTCCGGGTAAGGTCATCGCACATCTGAACATCAATTGGCTGTCTCCCGTCAAAGTCCGAACGACACTGATCGGCGGAGAGAAGCGAATGCTCGTCTGGAATGACCTGGAGGCAGATGAGAAGATCCGTGTTTATGACAAGGGCATCGAGCGGTCGGGCGGCAACGCTCCCTATGATGTGCGCGTCATTTACCGGACCGGCGATCTCTGGGTTCCGCGGGTGGAACAGGTCGAAGCGTTGTCTCTTGAAGCGCGCTATTTCGTCGATTGCATTCTTAGAGATGAAGTTCCATTCAACGACGGAGTGTCCGGGCTGCGGGTCGTCCAAATGATCGAAGCCATCAACCAATCCATGGCGCAGCGCGGCGAGATGGTCTATTGCGAGTCGGTGAAGCCGGCGTCGTCAAAGGTCACAGCCTGACGATCAGTATGGTGTTGACGAGGCTTCTTTCCTCTGTGAGGGCTGAAGGCCTGTTAGATGTGAAACCGGATCGTCGTACGATCGCATTTCTCCTGAGTTCGATGGTGTTGGTCGGACTTCAGTGGGAGACGATCCGCGATCTGGTGGCGTACGCTCGCGACGAGCGCACCAATTCTTCTCAGGTCCTGGTGATCCCTCTTATCAGTGCGGCACTGCTTTTCTGGGATCGCCAGAGAATTTTTGCTCGGGTGCGGTATTCGGTATTGCCGGGCATCGTTGTCGGCGTACTGGGATTCGCGTTAATGATGGCTGTGCGCTACGGCCTTGTTTCTCTCAATGAGGGAGACCGGGTCGTCCTGGCGACAGCCTCGGCGCTGACGATCTGGGTCGGATTGTTTGTAGGTTTCTTTGGCGTGGAGGCATTCCGTGCCGGGCTGTTTCCGCTGGCCTTCCTCGCCCTCACGATTCCAGTTCCGGAGCTGATTCTTAAACCCCTGATTGGCTTTCTTCAACACTGGTCGGCTGAAATTTCGGCAGTGCTGCTGCGCCTGACCGGCACGCCGGTTTATCGCGAAGGTTTCTTTTTCTACATGCCGGGAGTGCCGATCCATATTGCTCCCGAATGCAGCGGGATTCGATCGTTCCTCAGTATGGTGATACTAACCATTCTCACGGGTCACCTGCTGTTGCAGACAACCTGGCGGAAGATCTTGCTCATCCTTGTTGCCATCCCCATCATGATTTTCAAGAATGCAGTCCGGATTGTCACGCTCAGCTTGCTTTCCGTCTATGTAGATCCAGAAATTATCGCGAGTCGTCTGCATCGGGAGGGAGGCATACCCTTCTTCCTCCTGGCACTTCTCCTCACTTATCCGGTTCTGAGAATCCTGATGAAGACCGAGA
>DASTBJ010000054.1:0-6729 GCA_035712125.1 Terriglobia bacterium | reverse complement strand
GTCCGTGATCACATATGGCGGCATGAAATAAAGAATACTCCCCAGTGGGCGGAGGAGCAGACCACGTTTGAGGAATGCGTCATAGAGGCGCGGCCCAATTGAGGAGAAGTAGGCAGCGCCGTCGTGTGGTTGCTCCAGCTCTATGGCAGCGACACCGCCAATGCACCGGACATCGCCGACAATGCGAGCCTCGCGAAAACCCAACAGTCGCTTTCGAAACTGTTTTTCCAACCTCTCAACGCGCTCCAGCGTCCCGTCTTCACGAAACACTTTCAAACTCGCCAGGGCAACGGCACACGCCAGCGGGTTTGCTGTGTACGAGTGCCCGTGAAAGAACGCCTTCGATCGATCGTCGTCGAGAAAGGCCTCGTAGATGCGCTGGGTGACCCCCGTTACGGCCAGCGGTAAATAGCCTCCGGTCAAACCTTTTGACAGACAGATTAGATCCGGCGTCACGCCGGCATGCTCGCACGCGAACATACGACCTGTCCGCCCAAAACCCGTCAGGACCTCATCGGCGATCATCAGCGTCCCGTATTTGTCACATAGACGCCGCACACCGGAGAGGAATTCCGCAGGCCATGTGATCATTCCTCCCGCGGCCTGAAGCATCGGCTCGACAATCACCGCCGCCACCGCATCGCGGCGATCCGCGAGCAGACGTTCGAGATCCCCGAGACAATCAATCGAGCACTCGGCGCGCTTCAATCCAAGAGGGCAGCGATAGCAATATGGCGAATGGACCCGATGCACCGGAAAGAGAAGCTCCTCGAACGGTTTCGAGAACCCCGACTTCCCGCTCGCCGACATCGCGCCCACGGTGTCGCCATGGTACGCATGATGCAATGCCACGAATTCCCGCCTCGACGTCTGTCCACTGTTTTGCCAGTACTGCCAGGCCATCTTCAGCGCGACTTCCACCGCGGTCGAGCCGTTGTCGGAATAGAAAATCTTTTTGAGCCCAGCCGGAAGTATCCCGAGAAGCCGTTCGGCAAGTGCGACAGCCGGCTCGTGGGTCGCTCCCGCAAACACGACGTGCTCCAGCCGCGCCGCCTGCTCCGCGAGCGCCGCGTTCAAAGCCGGATGGGAGTGTCCGTGAATGTTGACCCACCACGAGGAAATGCCGTCGAGCAGGCGGCGTCCATCATGCGTGTAGAGATAAACACCTTCCCCCCGAGCGATCGGCAGAGGCGCGGGTGCAGTCTTCATCTGTGTGTACGGATGCCAGATCGAAGCAAGGTCGCGACTTGTAAGATCCCCGGGACCACTCATCGGAAATAACGTTCCAGCCGGCTGTCCCTGTCGAAGGCTGACGTCGCCCATGGCACGAACGTCTCAGGCGTTAGACGATCAAAGTGCGGAATCTCATCCACGACGGACACAGAACCAAACCGTTCAATCGCCTCGCGATTTGCTGCGTCTGTCGGCCCGACGATGACGACCCCAACAGGTTCAAGTCTTCGACGACGGACCGCTTCAAGCGTCAACAACGTGTGATTGATTGTTCCCAGTGAAGAGCGCGCCGTAATGAGGACCGGCATTCCGAAAGCAGCCATGAGGTCGACCATCGACTCCGATTCATTGAGGGGCACAAGAACACCGCCCGCGCCTTCGGCGACCCAACGCACAGATTTCGGTTGGTCTTCAATCAGCGTCATGACCTCGGCGATCGTCACTTTGCGGCCGCTGAGTTCCGCAGCCAGATAAGGCGCTACAGGCCTTTCGAGGCGAATGCCTGAAAGGTGCAGTCGGCTTTCAGGACAATTCGAAAGTTCGAGAACGGTTCTGGTGTCGTCGTCGATTTCGATTCCGGTTTGGATGGGTTTCCAGTATTTCAGGCTCGGCAGGTGGCCGTATCGCGCCAGGACTGCAGCAGCAACGGTCGTCTTTCCAACGTTCGTGTCCGTGCCGGTTATGAAGAGACCGCGGAACATTGAGTCACTCGCTGGACGGCGCCAGCAAAACGTTGAAGGATTTCTTCGTCCAAACCCGCATTTACGGAGACGCGCAGACGTGCCGTTCCCGGCGCAACTGCCGGCGGCCGGATAGCCCGTATGTCAAAGCCTTCGCTCTGAAGTTCCGCTGCAACCGCTTGCGCACGATCGTTGTCGCCGAGGAGAATCGGTATGATCTGCGATTCCGACCGCCCGATATTGAGGCCTCTCTCTGTAAGACTGGCCCGCAAGGCGGCACTCAGGCCTCGCACGCTGCGTCTGCGGTGGGGTTCGTCTTCTATCACGCTAAGGCTCTCGTTGATCGCAGCAGCAACAGCAGGGGGAGGCGCTGTGGAAAACATGAAAGGCCTGGCCCGTTGCACCAGATAATCGATTGCCCATGATGGTCCCGAAACGAAGGCGCCGCAAACTCCAAGCGCCTTACCCGCTGTGTCCACGGACAGGAGCACCTCATCACTGCATCCGGCCTGTTCAATCCAGCCGCTGCCCCGTTGCCCGTAGATACCGACAGCATGTGCTTCGTCGACGATGAGAACGGTCCCTGTTTCCCGGCAAAGTTCGGCATAGGCGGCCAAAGGCGCAAAGTCACCGTCCATGCTGAAAAGCGATTCTGTAATGAGGAACCGTTGCGATCCGTCCGGTGCATGTCGAAGACGTCGCGCAGCATCATCGATGTCACAATGACGGAACTTCACGCGCTTCGCGTGAGAGAGCCGAATACCATCCACGATACTCGCATGGTTCTGGCTGTCGGTGTAGACGGTATCGTGGCGCTCGAGAAACGTCGTCAGGACGCTGAGATTCGCGGCATAACCGCTGCCGAAGTAGAGCGATGCCTCACACCCCTTGAATGAGGCAAACCGGCGCTCCACCTCTGTGAGCATGGCGCGTTCGCCGCGCAACAACCGCGATGCGGTTGATCCGCACCCCTCGGCAAGCACAGCTCCGGCCATGCGTTCTTTCAGTCGAGGATGATTGGCAAGCCCCAGGTAATCGTTGGAAGAAAAGTCGATACCTCTGGGAGGTTGAAGCGAGCGACGGAGTCCTGCTTCTTCGAGGTTGCGAATTCGCCGGCGGACTCGCTCTTCAAATTGAGCCGTTCCCGGCACGATCAGACTCCCTGGACGGCGACGTCGCGCACTTGCGGCATCAGCCGCATCCCCAGCTTGTCGAGCAGAGCCCGGTCGGCATCCGCTTCCGGATTTGGAGTTGTCAGAAGCCTGTCGCCCATGAAGATCGAATTGGCTCCCGCGAGGAAGCACAGGGCCTGAGCCTCTTGCGATAACCCAAGCCGCCCGGCGCTCAGACGAACCATGGAAGCGGGCATCAAAATCCGAGCAGTCGCTATGGTGCGAACGAGCTCAAGGGGTTCAATCGAAGCCTCGCTCTCCAGTGGGGTTCCTTCAACGCGAACGAGCATATTGATCGGCACACTTTCCGGATGGGGGTTCTGTATTGCGAGTTGCTGGAGGAGACCGCACCGCTGCTGTCGCCCTTCGCCCATGCCGATGATCCCGCCGCAGCACACCGTGATTCCTGCCGCTCTCACGCGCGCGAGCGTATCAAGTCGATCCTGATACGTGCGCGTGGAGATGATGTTGCCGTAGAACTCGGGCGATGTGTCGAGATTGTGGTTGTAGGCGGTTAGCCCCGCGTCAGCCAGGAGATCAGCCTGTTCCTGCGTCAACATGCCGAGCGTACAGCAGGCCTCCATCCCAAGAGACCGAACGCCGCGGACCATCTCCAAAATGCGGGCGAACCGCGAATCTTCGGGAATGTCCCGCCATGCGGCCCCCATGCAGAAGCGGGTGGCGCCGCTGGCGCGGGCGTTTGATGCGGCCGTGAGTGCCTCGTGGACATCCACGAGCCCTTGCGACGTCAGGCCCGTCTCGTAGTGCGCGGATTGCGGGCAGTATGCACAATCTTCAGGGCATCCGCCGGTTTTGACGCTCAGCAGAACGCAACCTTGCACTTCATCGCTCTTGTGGTACTCGCGGTGTGCAGTCTGAGCATTGAAGATCAGTTCGGGAAGCGGAAGGTTATAAATGCTTTCGATTTCGGCGACAGTCCAATCGTGCCGCAGTTCAGGATTTGTCATTGCGGAGGGAATTATACTGGCAGCGGGAAAAATAACCCATGCCAGACATCATTCGCGTTGAAGGACTTGTTAAGAAATTCGGAGAGTTTACCGCTGTTGCCGGAATCGATTTCACTGTCCAGGCCGGAGAGATCTTCGGGTTTCTGGGTCCAAATGGAGCCGGGAAATCCACGACGATCAAGATTCTTGCGACATTGCTGAAGGGCAGTGGAGGCAAAGCCAGTCTCGCCGGTTACGACGTTGCGGTTTCTCCGAACGAAGTGCGCCAATGCATCGGCCTTGTCTTCCAGGATCAATCGCTCGATGAGCGCATGACGGCCAAGGAAAACCTCTGGTTTCATTCGATGCTGTACGACGTCCCAAAAGACCTCTTTGCAACCCGCATGGAGCAGGTCCTCACGATGGTGGACCTAATGGATCGAAAAGACTCGCTGGTGCGCACGTTCTCCGGCGGCATGAAACGCAGGCTCGAAATCGCGCGTGGCCTTCTGCATCACCCGAAGGTGCTGTTTCTTGACGAACCGACGCTCGGTCTCGACCCTCAGACCCGCAACGCCATTTGGAAACATGTCCGCAAACTGCGGGACGAAGTTGGCACGACTGTTTTCATGACGACGCACTACATGGACGAAGCTGAGAACTGCGATCACATCGCCATCATCGATCACGGCAAGATTCAAGCCATCGATACTCCGGCGAATCTCAAGCGGTCGATCGGCGGCGATACCATCGTGGTCGGCGGTGACGACGGTCTGCTGGAAGAATTGAAAGCCCGGTACAAAGTGGACGTCCAGAAAACCGGCGGAGAGTTTCAATTCCAGATGCCTTCGGGCGCGGAATTCGTGCCGAAAATTGTGTCCGATTTTGCCGGACGAATTCGCTCGATCCAGGTGAAGCAGCCCAGCCTCGAAGACGTCTTCCTCAGGTTGACCGGTCGTGCCATACGGGATCAGGAAGGCTCCGTACTCGATTCGATGCGCCAGAATGTCCAGCTCTGGAGGAGGGCAAAACGATGAGAGGCCTCAAGGTCATCTACACCATCTGGCTCCGCGAGTTCATCACGTTTATGCGTGAAAAGTTTCGGATCATCGCCATGATCGGGCAGCCCTTGCTGTACCTGTTGGTTCTCGGGAAGGGCATTACCGCCGGGATGCGGCTGAATGGCGCGGCCGATGTTGACTACATCTCCTTCATGTATCCGGGCATTATCGGAATGAGCATTCTCTTTACGTCCATGTTCTCCGCTATCTCGATCATCTGGGACAAGGAGTTCGGCTTCCTCAAGGAAGTGCTGGTAGCGCCGGTGCCGCGGTGGGGCGTCGCGCTCGGCAAATCGCTGGGAGGCGCCACGATCGCGATGATTCAAGCCGCCATTCTGATCTGCATGGCACCGCTGGCGAAGATCTCCTTGTCGGTACTCGTCGTGATTCAAATGCTGGTGCTGTCGTTCCTGATCAGTTTCGCCATTACCAGCTTCTTTGTCGCGGTTGCCTCGCGGATGGAGTCCATGCAGAGCTTTCAGGTGATCATGAACTTCGTCGTGATGCCCATCTACTTTCTGAGTGGCGCTATGTTCCCGATGTCGTCGGCGCCGGCGTGGATGAAGACGCTGATGGCGTTGAACCCGTTGACGTATGGCGTGGATGCATTCCGCAACGTGATCTTCTCCCGAACGATGATTCCCATGCCCGGAGGCGTTCCCGTTCCGCTGCTCGAGATGGCTCGAGCCGGGGGACTTGTTCACTGGGGTCTGTCTTTCGACCTTGGTGTCATGACCTTGTCGGCTGCCGCCCTGGCGGCCGCCGGTGCGTGGGCTTTCAGCAAAGCCGCGTAGGGGAAAGCGCTGTCTCGAGTCAGCCATTTCGGGTAAAATCGCGCTTCGTTCAAACGGGCGGAGGGTTCAGATGGAGACGAAACGGCGGTATCTGGTTGGACTTCTTGCATGTCTCATGATTGCGGTGCCGACCCTGGCACAGTTCGGACATCCCCTGAAGGGCAGCTGGAGTGGAGAGTGGCGCGAGAACGCATCGACAGAACACCGCATCCTTCTGGATTTCAAGTGGGAAGGCAAATATGGCGTCAATCCCGACGGAGGTGTGCTTAGCGGTACCCTCAACCCGGGAACGGATTCGGCTGCCCTGAGGAACATCAAGCTGACGCCGCCGTCGGGTGGAGTCGCCAACGCAGACGCTCCCTGGGAACTGCACTTTGAAGCTGAAATTAAGGATGCCTCAGGCGCTCCCGTGAAAGTCGTGGTGGACGGATTTCTCGAGAATATCGGTGCCTATAAACGCTTCATCACCGGATCGTGGCAGCAGGGAAACAAAAAGGGGCCGTTCCGGGTTGTTGCGAACTGGGGACTGTGAACTGCAGCAGTTTTGAGTTTTGAGTTTTGAGTTGTGAGTCAACCAAACTCATTACTCACAACTCAAAACTGGCCTGACCTACTTCTTCCCACCGAAAATCCCCTTTAGCGCGTCTTCCAAAGGACTGGTTTTCGGCTGTTCCTGAGTCTTCGTCCCCGCTTCGCCCTCGGCGGGTTTCTTCTTCCCCCCAAGCAGGTCCAGCACTCCTCCGAGCGCCCCGGCGGGATTGTCGAGCAAGCGGTCGCGCTGCAGCCGCAGGAATGCCTGTTGATCGGGCGCAAACTTGGGTTGCTTGAACGTGCCCGTGATG
>DASTBJ010000053.1:0-5102 GCA_035712125.1 Terriglobia bacterium | reverse complement strand
TCACGCGAACCTGTTCTCAATGCCGTGGCTCCGGGCAGATCATCAAAAATCCCTGCAAGACTTGCCGCGGCGAGAAGCGTGTCGTGCGCGAGCGGAGCCTCGAAGTGAAAATCCCTGCCGGCGTCGATACCGGTGACAAGCTACGCGTCAGCGGCGAGGGTGAAGGCGGTGGCCGCGGGCGTCCCCCGGGGGATTTGTATGTCGTACTGGCCGTAAAGGAACACGAGTTCTTTGAGCGCCGTGAGCACGACCTTTACTGCCACATCTCAATATCGTTTCCTCAGGCGGCGCTGGGCGCCGAAATTTCGGTGCCTACACTGGAGGGCGAGGAGGAACGGCTGCGGATTCCGGCCGGTACCCAGCCCGGCATGGTTTTCCGTATTCGCAACCGCGGCATTACAAAGCGAGGTGGATCGGCTCGCGGTGATCTCTATGTGACCACGGATATCGCCGTGCCTTCCAAGCTCACGAAAGAGCAGAAAGAAATCATCAGCAAGCTGGACGAGACGTTTCAGCACGACAACAAGCCGATAGAGAAACGCCTGCTCGACCGAGTAAAAGAGATTTTCGGATAGCGGCACATCCGCTATCCTGCGACCTTTGCCAGGAAACACCCTTCGGCTATCCGGGCCTCGACAAAACTTATGCCCTGGACCGCGATTACACTCTTCGTACCAGACAGCCTTAAGGACGCCGTAAGCGGAGAACTCTCCGAACTCGGCGCCGCCGGTATCTGGGAAAGGGAGGAAGCCGACCCAGGCCATACTCGACTCTCCGCTTACTTCGAGAACCCATGTGATCTCGAATCCATTCGTGCAGCATTGCTTCCCATTTTTCAACGAGACGAACTCGACGTTCCGGACTTGAAATCCACTCCCGTTAAAGATCAGGACTGGAACGAGCAATGGAAGAAACGCTGGACAAGTTTCGCGCTGGGGCGGCGCTTCTTTGTGATGCCGAGCTGGTCCGATTCAGATTGTCCTGACGACCGGATCCCGATCTTCATCGATCCCGGGCAGGCGTTCGGGACCGGTACCCATGAAACAACCCAGCTGACTGTCGAAGCGATGGAGATCTGGATGGAACCTCGCAAGACGGTTCTCGATCTCGGAACGGGATCCGGAATTCTCGCGATCGCTGCGAAGCACCTGGAAGCCCGCGCCGTGCACGCATGCGATACCGATCCTGTCGCAGTCGCGGTAGCGCGAGAGAACCTCAAGAACAACGGGGCCGAGAAGTCCGGATTGATGCGCGGTTCCATCGATGCCATTGCCAACGACACTGTCGGCTTCCTTCTGTGCAATCTCGCAGCCGATGTCATTGGCGAAATCCTCCCTGAAATTGAGCGGGCAATGCGGCCGCAAGGCATTGCTGTCCTGTCGGGCATTCTCAGTTCACAAAGCCGGGATATTCGGCAGAAGGCGGGCCCTCTTGGTCTGAGCGTCCTTCAGGAACGGACGCGCGGAGAATGGTCTGCTTTGATCATGCGCAAGAATGGCCGCTAAGTCTGTCTATCTGCCCCGCCCGCTGCTCGATGGCGAACAAATCCGTGTCATCGGGGATGAGCACCATCATTTAACAGTGGGTCGAGCGATCAAGGGCGAGGTCATCGAAGTTTTCGACGGACAAGGCGACGTGTGGACGACGGAAGTCGTCGCAGTCAGCCGGAAAGATACGGTTCTTCGGATTCTGGACAGGCGTCGCGTCGAACGGACAGGCCCTGAAATCATTCTCGGGATCAGCCTGATCAAGTCGTCGGCTTTCGAACTGGCGCTCGAGAAGGCCGTCGAGGTCGGCGTTACACACGTGATCCCCGTCATCGCTCAACGGTCGAACGTGACGCCGGGCCGGCGGCCGGACCGATGGGCGCGCATCGTTGTCGAAGCGGCAAAACAGTCCAAACGTTATCACCTGCCCATCATCGACGATCCCGTGAAGTTTGAGCGCGCTCTCGATATTCCCGCTCTGACAAAGATTGTATTTGCCGAGCGCGGCGGCAGACCGCTAAAGTCGGCACTCGCCGGATCGCCTGCCTTGTGTCTGGTCGGTCCTGAAGGGGGCTGGACGGACTCGGAGCTCGAGGCTGCACGCCTGAAAGGTTTCCACCTGGTCGGCCTTGGCGAAACCATACTCCGCTCTGAAACGGCGGCGATTGTAGGAGTTGCACTGCTGCGTTATGAACTTTGACCGACTCTGCCGAGCGACCGTGTTTGTCCTGTGCTTCACGACATTAGCTCTCTCACAACAGCGACCTCTGCTCACCGAAGACCCGCGGCTGATTGCCGACGGCGCTCTCGTCACCGAACTTGGCCTCGGCTATCAGCACGAGGCGCGCTTCCCGGTTTCCGGTCTAACAGGTGATTTCTATTCGATTCTCGAGAACGGACTGCACTTCGGTCTTGGGAAACGCGCAGAGTTTCAAATTACGGGGGTCATCCATTACTACCTCAGCGTCGACGGAGGCGGTAGCCGGAATGACTGGGGTGATCTTGCCATGAGCACGAAGATTCGGCTCGTCGATGAAAGAGGCCCTCGCCCGGCGGTCAGTTTTCGGCCAACCGTCATTCTGCCGAATTCCAGCCGGACAAAAGATATCGGATATGACGGGACACATTTCTTCGCGAATCTCTTGTTCGGCAAGACCGCGGGCCCGGCATATATCTTCGGGAGTGTCGGGCTCGGCGTGCTCGACGACCCACTTCGTGCAGCCACTCAATACGACTTTCTGACGTACGGCATTGCCGCATCCATTCCCGCAAGTTCCCGTGTGAGTCTGCTCACCGAGTTGAACGGCAGACACAACTTTGCGGAGTTCCCTTCGGCGGGAGGCGAATCGCGCGGCCAGGCTCGGCTGGGCGTTCAGATAAAGGCCGGGGGCATGCGCTGGGATGCCGCAGTAACTGCCGGAATAACGCACTGGGAACACAAGGTAGGCTACGTCGTAGGCATGTCGAAAGAGTTTCGATTGTGGCAATGATTCCTTGTTTGTGGAATTGTTCAACGTTGAACAATTTCCGTGTTGCAGCGCCAGCAGGCGGTGAACTGCGCGACCTCGCTCGTCGGCGGGATGGCGTGCCGTAAATACTCTTGTCCACCCCGCCGAACCAGACTACTTGCCGCTCAGCTGAACCGGTTTGTCCGACAACGGGCCAAACGCGCGTGGCGGCACGCGATGGTGAGTTGCCGCTTCGTAGGCAGACGCGGCGCGGATCACCATGGCGTCATTGCCGGGACCTGACCAAAACATCATGCTGATGGGCATTGGATTTGGCATTCGAGATTCGATCTCCCCTGTCAGCTCGACATACGCTTTCTTGTCCGCCGTCAACGCATAGGTCTGGTCATACACGATGTCGGTATAACCGGCCGGAACTTCCATCTCCGGTCCGCCCAGCAGTGCCGTGAATGCGGTGCAGCAGCTGATGGTGGGCCGGCCGTTGATTTCAGGTTCTGCGGGGCCTCCCAGCTTGTACGGCGGGGTGGTTTGTTCAGGGTTCACGAACACATCAATGTTGTTCTCATACATGACCTTGAGAATCACCATGCGCAGCACCGACTGCATCTTAAGATAGCTGATGGAGTCTGCAGCGGCACGTCCATCCTGGTCGCCGATCGCGTTTTCGGCACGCGACCGATCCTCATCGTTCTCGAACTTCGTGTTCGCCACAAAGCTGGCCCAATCTTTCACGCGAGTGTCGCCGCGCTCTGCCAGATATTTGTTCATCACGAATGGGCTGCTGGGATTGCCCAGCCGAGCGCTGATTCGCCGCAGCGTCAATTTCTCGGACAGCGGCGCCTTGCCCATCGCTAGCGCCACGAGGTAATCCACGGAGGTCACATCCCATCCAGGCACAGCAAACTCCAATTCGCCTGTCGCTGTGCGCTGCCAGAAGTATTCCGGCGCGTTGTGCGGAAGAATCTCGGCGAATGCCTGCTGGAACGTGTATTTCATGTTCGGAACAGAGAGATCGTCGTCGAACATCGGATCCACGGATTCGACGAGTTCTGCTCCAAGCTTGTCGCGAAGCACGGTCTTGATCTCCTTGTCGATCAGGTCGCTGATTGCCACATCGTTTTTGGTGTGCTTAACCATGAACTCGCGAGCAATCGCAACGCGCAGGCCCTTCAGTGGCTTGTTCTTGACGTCTTTATCGGACACGAGGAACGAAGAGTACGGCTCTTTCGGCATCAGGTTTTTCGGAATGGCCGTAAACATGTCGCCCTGTTCGTATCCCTTGATGGCATCGAGAACGGCGACGGCGTCCCGCACCGTGCGGCAATGGATGCCGGACCGATCCCCGGCATGCTTGCTCCCGATCCCGCCATCCATGAGGATGCCCTTCGTCGTCAGGAGATTCACGATGTTGTTGCGCGACGCCGGACCTTTGCAGGATGCGGAGCCCTGCTCGCAGATAGAACACGTCACCAGGTTGGCCGAAACTGAAACCCCGGAGCCTCCGCTGGTCCCGCGTGGCTCGCGAGAGGTGTCATAAGGATTGCAGGCCTGTCCTCCCCACTGGCCGTATTTGAGATTGCCGAAGGGCATGACGGTGGTCGCTTTGGCCGGACCGTTTCCGCCGGGTCCCGTCACGTTATCCGCGTTGGCCACGGCATAGATGATGGCGCCTTTCGTGCGGAGGTCCGCAATGTCCGGTGAGTCGACTTTGGGAACGTCCATCGCAAAGTCGACATCGTTGCCACCCGTGCCGCGCATGTCTTTGGCGTCGTACCAGTTCTTCAGAGAGAACACGGCGCAATACATGGGCAGCTTTGCCAGGTCGGGCTTCGTGCCGTATAGCCGGTCAAGTTCCGCAGCGCGCTCGAGAGCGTCCGGCTGTTTTCTAAATTCCTCGCATACTGCGGGTGCGCCGCTAGGCAGCGGTCCCGCACTCGGCGCCTTGTCAAAATCGCCCTTGCAGGTGACGGAGCGTTCCCCTCGAATATTGAGCGTTTCGAGGGCATTCAGCTGGCCGGCGTTTGGGATACCCACGCGCATACCCACCTGCTGTTGAACGCTGGGGTCTGACCGGGTTGGTTCCATTCGGCCGAGCTCGAGCGGCAGTCCCGCGTAGTCGGCGTAGTTCGGGAACAGGCTCGTAACC
>DASTBJ010000052.1:0-12408 GCA_035712125.1 Terriglobia bacterium | reverse complement strand
TCACACCGATCGCATCCCAATATTTCGGATTCCGCTCGAATTACAGCGTTCTGCGAAACCGAAACGATCTCCCTATCCATCCTCGTAGTCGCTCCCTGCAGGGTCATCCCTCAATAAAACCTCAACTGTGATAAGAGATTGGGGCCGGTGTGACTCAATCGAACGTCCGTCCTAGTCCCACTGGATCAGCAGAATGGTTCATAGAGACAGCTCCCGGGTGGTCCTACCCCTGTTGTTTGGCGCAGACAACCGGAGCTCTCAACTGGCACCTTCGGGCGATTCCGGCCTCGACTTTTGGGGGGATCGGACTCCGAAGTCCTGTGGCTAGGATAGCCCCCGTTACGCAGGTGTTCAGGATGAACAGGGAACAAGGAGGTTCATATGTTAGCCACGCAGGACCCCAGGACGGAGCGGGCCGTCAGGATGACAAATTGTTCTATCTGCCAGAGAGCTGTAAGGGTTAACCCCCTCAAGGCCAGTGAAGTCGGGGTGATTTGCCGGATGTGCCGCTGCCGCCGATGTAGCATTCCGATGTCTCCACGACAGTGCGAACGTTGCGGAGTTGCCCACGGGACACCGTCAAGCGAGCCCGGTCTCTGTGAACGATGCTTTGAGTCGGAACCCAACCATTGTGCGGAGCCGCACCACGACATGGGTGCCGTGCCGCCTGCACTTTGGTCAGACCCGGAAGGCGCTGATGCTGACACTGATGGAGATTTCCTTCACTGATTTGTCGCGCTATCGATCGGGGAGAGTCCCAGTTCAGTGTTCGAACTCGAACCTCATGACGAAGTATTCGTGGACTCTCCCCATCCAGAGCCGGATGTCGTCGGCGAGCCGTGCCGCGCCTTTCTCCCGATCGCGTTCTCGATAGCCCAATCGCCGCGCGAGCGATTTGAACTCCTCTGACGCCTCGGCCGGCAACACGAGATCCGTCGCATCGCCGCGAACGATACGGAGTCCATCGATGAGGTTGCGCAGAAAGAGATAGCCTTTGTGCAGCGTCGAATAATCCGTTTCACGGATGATCTGAAGATGCCTCAGCCGATCGAGTGCTTCGAGGGTATTGGACAGACGAACCTGCGGATGTTCTGCTCCGTTGATTAACTGCAGATACTGAACCGCATATTCAACGTCGATAATCCCTCCGGCGCTGTACTTCACGTTGATTTGTCCGGGTTTTACCAGCTCCCGCATTTGCCGCCGGCGAAGTTCCATTGCATCCGCCCAATTCCAGGGAGCTTCGCTGTAGACGAACTTGTCTCTGTGCGCTTCCACGCGCTGACCAAGGATCGGGTCGACAGCAACCCAGCGAAGTTTGATCAGAGCCTGCCTCTCGAATGGCGCTGCTTCGCCTCCGGCATCGTAGTACTTAACGAACTGTTCGAAAGACGTCGCCCAGCTGCCGGCATTGCCGTAAGGACGGAGTCGCATGTCGATGTGAAAGATCCCGTGGCTTCTCGCTTCAATGAAATCCACGATCAGTCTTACCAGGGCCTCAAAGAAACCCGAGTGTTCCGCTGTTTCGTGAACAAAAAGGAGTTCAAAGTCCGACGCGTAACCCATCTCACGTCCGCCGAACTTGCCAAGGCCGAAGATGGCGAACGCGGCCGGAGTTCCATCGGGGTGTCGCGGCGCGCTGCTTCTTCGCTGCATTTCGGCCAAACAGACTCGAGTTGTTTCTTCCAGGACCACCTCTCCGAGGTCGGTGAGGGCGTAAGAGAAGTCGGTCAGCGCATCTCGCTGCACGACGTGAGCCGCATCGATCAGAAAAACATGACGATCCTTAAACGCATTGAGCGCCTTTTTCTTTTCATCCAGGGAATTCAATTGGTCCAGGCATTCCCGCAATTCGCTGCCCAGGGCATTTCTGTGGTCAGGACCAGGTTGCAATCTGCTCTTGCTGAAGTCTTCCAACACGGGCAGCAATTCGAAGAAATGGATGCGCAGGAGATCGTCCCAGAGAAAGTCGCTCGATCCCAGCAGCTGCGCCAGCATGTTCATGCCCTCAGGACTCGCAAGAAAGGCAATCGTGCGATCCGGGTAGGATTCTTCGGGCAGTTCGAAAAGTTTGTCGAGGAACTGATCGAAGCGCCGCAGCGCTCCCGCCGGGTCGGCGGCATCGAGCAGGAAGCGGGTGAATTCCTTGAGCATGGAAACGGCCGTGCGGAGCCGCTGCTGGTCGTGAGGATCCTCAATCTTCCGACCCCACCGATTCACAATGAAAAACTGGTCCTGTACCCGGCTCCCTTCACTTCGTATTTTCACTTTGTAGATATTGATGCCCCGCATTGCGAGGGCGTTTGAAACCGCATACAGAAACGCGAAGGCATCTTCCGACAGCACTTCCATCACAGTCCACTGGCTGGAAATGGTGTTATCGAAGGCCAGGTGCAGTGGCGAAACCAGGCCGTGGAGCCCTTCATCCATTTTCTCAACACGTCCAATAAGAAAACGGTTCAGGCGTTCGCGAGCTTCAGCGGGTGAACCGGCTGCAAGCAACTCCACTAGAACCTGCAGCTCGTTTTCAAACTCGCGATGTCTGTCGTCGCTGAAGACCTCTCCAGGCTTGGGGGCGACTCTCAGCACATCGACGATACGGCCTGCTGTTCCTCTTCCGCCCTGTTTTGAGAAGGAATGAATATCGCCGGCCCGGATGTCGAGCCCAAAGGCAGACAACAACCCGCAGAGGATTGAAAACCCGGAGGGGTAGTCGTAACCGACGATAATGATCTCAAAGTCGCCCTCGCGTGTAGACGCGATACGCACCAGAACTTTCTGATTCGTTTCAACGCGGGACGACAGCTCGACGTGCGTGGCGATCTGCTCGGGTGTGAATGTCTCGAAATAGTCGGCATCCATTCGCGACAGAAAGTCTTCGACAAACTGGTTGCTCAAGCCCGCACAGAGCGATCGCACAGTTTGCTTCGACTTGTCGCTGGTCACGCCTTATCTTATCTCACAAGGTATGGCCGCTCTGAACATCAAGGATCTGCTGCTGGCTCCAGAGCTCGATCACCAGTCAGTGATCTCGCTCCTGCAACCCTACGGGCTGAAAGACATCGCTCGCGCGGATGCGAACCTTCAAACTGTTGCCGCCGATCCCACCGAGCGCCAGCTGCTTGCTGAGATTCTCGCAGACCTGCTTCGCTTCGTCAGCCAGTCTGCGAATCCCGATCAGGCGCTGGTATATTTCGAGCGGTTTTCGAAGGCGGGGCTGAACAAGGCTCAGTTGTTCACTTACCTTCGCACATCGCCTCTGGCGATGGAGATGCTCGTAAAGAGCCTCGGCGGCAGCTCCTACATGGCCGAGATTCTCATTCGCGATCCGCAACTTTTCTACTGGGTCAGCGATCCTCAAATCATCGATCGACCCCGATCGAAACGTGAGATTCAGCGTGAAATCATCCGAACAGCCAGAGCTCTTGCGACCGAGCAACAGCAACTCGACTACCTTCGATCGCTCAAGCGGCGAGAGATGCTGCATGTGGGCGTTCGCGATCTGCTGCGGCAGTGTTCGGTTGAAGACACCTGGACCGCACTTTCCGTGCTGGCGGAGGTTCTCATTTCCGCCGCGTACTGGATCTGCGCGTCGGCGCTGCGCCGTGAGTACGGGATAAAGGGCAAAGCGTTTTCGAGCTTTACGGTTATTGCGATGGGAAAACTCGGCGGAGGAGAACTCAACTTCAGCTCCGATGTGGATCTCATGTTTCTCTATGCATCGGACTCTGAAGAAGCCGGAGGCATCGCCGCAGCCGACTATTTCCGGCGGCTTTCGCAGAAAATCACGATGGGTCTCAACAACCTTACGGGAGAAGGATATGTCTATCGCGTCGACCTCCGTCTCCGGCCCGAAGGAAAGGCCGGAAACATCGCGGATCCGCTTGGCAGATACAAGCGGTATTACTCCACGCGTCTCGCGCCGTGGGAAAGGCTTGCCCTGCTGAAAGCGTGGCCGGTAGCAGGCAATCGAGCGCTCGCCCGTGCGTTTCTTGAGATGGCTGAAGAGTTCATTTATCCGGGGCCTTTCGGAATGGAAGCCATTCAGGATGTTCTGCAAATGAAGCGCAAGATCGACGAGAAAGTCTCCAGTCGAAGGAATGCCGGAAGAAACGTCAAGCTTGGCCCCGGAGGAATCCGGGAGATCGAACTCATCGTGCAGTCCCTCCAGGTCTCTCATGGCGGCCGAGTGCCTCAACTCCGTGAACGAAACACGATGAAAGCCCTGAGGGCGCTTTCCGAACATGGGCTTGTCTCAACCGACGAGTATGAGACCCTCGCCAACGCTTATGTCTTTCTGCGCGACGTCGAGAACAAACTGCAAATGGTCAGCGACACGCAGACCCATTCGCTTCCTCTGGCCGACGATGAACTGGCTGCTTGTGCCAGCCTGCTGGGATACAAAAGCACAGGGGCCGATGGACGGCCGGTCGAGCGGTTTGAGCTTGAATACAGTCATCACACCAATCGCGTCAGCCGGCTCTTCCAGACCATTCTGGGGAATGCAGATCTTCGACGATTTACGACGTGAAACTGCCTTCAGGCCGGTATGTCCGCGCTCCCCTCACCAAGATGAACTGCAACGCCACCGGGTATGAATTGAATCGCCTTGACGGTGAGAGCGAGATAGGGGGGAAGCAACGCATCGATTTTCACCTTCACAGTCATGGCCGCAGGGTCGAAGGCGATTCCATCGGGCAGCCTGAGGTCATCGATAAGGCGGAAAAGATTCTTTGGCAGTGGGATGGATCCAAATGTCGAAAAATCCTCAAGGACAGCCCGCAGAGTCCCGCCTTCGGCAAGAACCTCGCGGATTGTGCATCGAATCGGAATGGAAACCCCCTTTTTAATCCTCGCCGCGACAGCGACGTACCCCTCCCCGAAGTCAACCTCAACATCGGTAATGGGCAGTCGCTTTTCGAGCACCAGGCGCCCGACAGCTTCCTGCAGTTTCCGGCCGCTGATCCGCAGGAAGATGTCGTCCCACTGAACAAGGTGGTCTGGTGCGTTCATTAAATGGCTTCAGGCTGCATCCCTGATGTCGCGCGGATACTCCAGCGCAGAGCGGTCCCATGAGGCGAGGTTCGCAGCCGCTTCGTAGGTAGTCTGCAGGAAATCAAGCAGCGTGTCATCGGGTGAGGGGGATTCCCGCACCGCATCGTACGGAAGAATGAACTCCTTAAGTTCCGTGCTGTAGAACGCCGCAGACGGCTTTACGGGCGCGTTGGCAAATCCCGCCGGCTCGGGATAGGCATACGAGTAAAACGCTGGATACTGGATTGCTCCCCCTCCTGCCCAGAACCCTGCGCTGCTGACCTCGCGGGAATAGGCGTCGCTCGTGATTCGATCCGGCAGATTCGGTAAGCCGCCGGGGTGTTCCGGAGCCGGCCGTCCCGAGAACCGCGTGACAGCCAGGTCCGGCGCTCCCCAGAAGAAATGCACAGGACTGCATTTCCCGAGAAAGCGCGAGCGAAACTGTTTAAAGACACGATCAACCTGCACAAGGATTCGCCAAAAGCGATTGGCCGCCTCGGCGTCATAGGAGGCATGCACTTCATCCTGATCAAAGGGGACTGGATCCAGCACCTCATTTGGTTTCTTGTGGATGGTCACCTGAAGATTCAGCCGCGCCATTTCATTCATAAGGCGCTTGTAAAAAGCAGCGACAGATTGCGGCTCGAGCGGGAAACCGCCGAGTTGTCCATCGCTGGACTGAATGGTCAGCCGCTGTCCGATAAAGTCGAATTCAATTTCGAACTGACGCGTTCCGTGAGGAATCGCAGACGTGGAAAGTCCTCTGGGCGTGACGTAAAACGTGGCAGTCCAGCAATGACTTACCCACGGACTTTGGCGGAGGCGAATCTTCCCGACGACTTGAAGCCACAGATGCAACGTCTCGGACGTGTTGCGCCATTGTTCCAGAGGCAGTCCAGGCCAGGTCTGATCAGACGATACGGGAGATCCAGTCATCGCACGCCTCCTTTGTTGTGTATCAAACAGTCTGTAGGTTTTGGTCTCACCGGCAAGAGATTTTTTGCGGGCGTTGGAGGCATACCGAAACGTTCTCCGAACTCAGGTCATGGGGATGTACTTCTTCAGGAGCGAAGCCAACCTTCGAGTCTCCTGAACGCCATATCGTCGAGTCACCTTTCTCAGAAGAGGAAGATCGAGCGTCTTGCCGGAAACCTCCAGAACGCCCTGGACGTCGACCAAATCCTTGGCGCTGCCCGCGAAGAGCTTCATGGCGATGAAGTCCTCCGGGCCGATGATTCTTACCGTCGATCCTAGAAAAGACGCATTCCGGCCTCTATCGAGGGCGCCCTTTTCCATTCCGCGCACTCCCCACAACAGATCGACACGGTTGGTGTGGGAGTCCATTAGAGTGAGAACCTGCCGGATTGGGTCGTCGCTGCCGCCCTTGCGGACTTCAACTTCGAGGCCGGCTACCTTCAGGCGTTGCACAAGCGCCGGGATGTCCGCAGAAGGCAAGGAAACGACGGCATCGGCGTCGCGGCTGGCGCGAACCACGCCGTGGTAGGCAGCTGCAATTGCTCCGACGATTACATAGGGAACCCTGGACCGATCCAGTATATCGATGACGTCCAATAACAGCAGCGGGGACTGCGACGGTCCAGTAGCCTTCATCGTTTGCCGAGACGGGAGCCAACCGTTTCCCTGTCCTTCACACCGGCGTGGTAGATCTCCATTAGAAGGCGGCTGTGTTGAACGTACGCTTGCAACCGCTGCTCAGGAGTCATCTTCCTCTCAATCTCCAGGAGGGCGAGCCGCTTCGCTTCCATGATGCGAGATCGCTTTCGCATACGGCAGTATATCCTTCAACCGGAACTTTAGTCATAGGGCCGCCCATCACTCAGGTCAGACCGAAAGGAACCGGCGGAGCTTCTCATTGCGCAAGCACAGTGCAAGCCAGATCAGCACGCCGATGTAGACCGGGAAGAGCTGATGCGTCCACAGCGGGCTTCCCACGCGGACATGCGTGGCGACAGCGCCGCCAAGATACCCGGTCAGCAAGATCGCTCCGAAAAGCGACGTCTTCGGAATTGCGAAGAGCACCGTGCACACGAGTAACACAACGCCTATTCCGACGATGGAACTCTCCGGATACCCCAGCCTGGCGCTGCCTTCAAGGACCGGGGTCACCTTGAGCAACTTGCCCACGCTGTCGAAAAGCAGAAACAGGAGCAAAGTTCCGCTAATCGCGTACCCAATCCAAAGTCTCTTCCTGGATTCCATGGTCTTCTCCTTTCTCCGCCGATCCACACGGCATGTCTTGAAGTTGACGGACTTCGAGTTCGCCTTCGTACGAGGGGCCGAGGACATCCGCATGAACTTCCATGAATCGTTTACCCAGCTCAATCGCCTCCGCTCTGGAGTTGGCGTTGAGAATGGCGTAGCCTCCGATGATCTCCCTTGTCTCGGCGAAAGGGCCGTCGATAACGGTCAACTTCTTGCCGCTGACGCGAATGCGAGCACCTTGAGAGCTGGGCAGAAGCCCACCGGCCTCGAGCAGAATTCCCGCCCTGGCGTTGTCTTCACTCAGCTTTCCGATGGCGGCTATGAGTTCCGGACTCGGGGGCAACCCAGCTTCGTAGTCCTTGTCGGCTTTCACAATCATCATGAATCGCATTTTTGTTCGTTCTCCTTTGAGATATTTCTGACTTCCGGAGATGGATCGAACGAGCTCCCTCGAATTCGACACGGCCGAAATACATTTTTTTTAGTTTTTTTGAATCGGAGATGGACAGGTACGGAGACCAGGACCCACAACTCGCCTGGGTCCGTACGAGGTCATCGCAGCGCTACTGCCTTTCCGGCTCGTACTTGTAGTTCAGGTTCGGCTGGTTTGGCATCAGGTGCTGAACATCCCGGTTGTTTTCGGTGCACGTATAGGGAAGGATGCGGTCCTGATCCTTGCTGTCGTCAAACTTCGTGAAGGTGCGCGTGATCGACCAGGGCCTGACGTAAAAAACAGGGTCCTCGAAAGTCGCCGTCCATTCGATCTTGTCTTCGCTGACTCTGCGGAAGCGTTCCGTAAGATGCAGCTTTGGGCTGTGCTCGTGTCCGGCAGTATCGAGCCACGTCCGTTCATTGATGGCAACGGTATCCACGACGAGAGTGTCTCCCTCCCACCGTCCTATCGAGTGGCCCATGAACTCCGGATAGTCCGCAATGTCGGCTGGATGCTTTCGTCCGTCCATGTAGATTGCTCTCCAGATCGTCTGGTATTCGAAGAGGAGCGCGATCATGTTCTCCTGCTGAACGATGATGAACGGAAAGGGAGAGGTCAGCACTCGAGACGGTCCCGGCGGAAGGCACGTGCCGGTGGGGTCCTTCGCCGTATCGACGGTCCTCCACCGCTCGGCGCCATACGCGGTATATGGAGGTTGCCCCCCGAGGGCGTCTGCGAGATTCGGCGTGTAAGGAACGCGCCAGGAGCCGGCAAGGCTCGGAGGTTTTTGCTGTGAGGATGTCTGTGCCGGGGAGGATGACACCAGAACCAGCGCGACGGCGACAGAGAACAGCACCTTCATTTGCTGTCTCCCCCTGAAGACGCGCCGAACACGGTTTTGCCGTCGGCGAGCGTCGCAGTCCGCATGTTTGCGAGGTTGGACCCATCCTTTGCAAGCCACCCCTCGACAGTGACCGCGTCGCCAACCTTGAGAGAGTCGATGCGCCATCCATTGCGATACAGCATGCTTGGAGCGCCTCCTTCAATCGCCCAGTTGGTAACGCGCTCTGCGTCGTCCTTCACGTCCACGTAGAAGTAGATGTGAGGGTTCATCCACTCGACCTTGCTGACTGTCCCTTTCAGGGTAATGGGCTTGCTGCGGTCATACTGTGCTGCGAAAGAATGGTGCCCTAGAGTGGGGAGTGCTGCGACAAGGATTCCGAGACCGGCGATCACACAAAGCAGGGATTTCTTAGTCACTTGAGCCTCCGCAACAGGACGGACAGAGCAATGGGGCAAATCTATTCGGTCGACCCTACATAGTCAAGCGGGGGCTGGCGCCGACGATGGTGAGATCGTGGATACTGGGATCAAGCGAGCAGGTTCAGTGCCAACTGGAGGGAACAGTTATGAGGGAACAGTTATGACGTTAAAGGCTAAGGTGTTTGAAAGCAGCATGAAGTCCTGGGAGTCGCTGTGTGGGGAGGTGTCGGAATTCGCATCGGGTATCGGCCCTGAGCGACTCGTGAACGTTTCGATGGCGGCATCGGGAGGTGGCGAGTGGGCACTGGTGGGGTCGCTGGGAACAATCATTGTCTGGTATTGGGAATAGTCATATTGGGATAGGTCATTAACAGATTGTCAAAGACCCTGTAACATCTGACGCGGAATCGGGCGCGCGTTGGCCGCCGCCTTACGAGGCCGAAGCCAGAAGCCGAGGGGAGGCGGTACAATGTCGTCACACTGTTTTGCTGGGACATTGATCCATGAAAACCGGACAGAAACTGGGAACGTGGCAGCGGCCGGCACGGGCAGTCGTGACTTTTGCGGGAATCCTCTTCCTCACTGCAGTCACTGCCGAAGCCGCCGAAATCAGAGTGATGACATCGGGGGCCTTTACTGCGCCCTATCTCGAATTGTTCCCGCAGTTCGAGCGCGCCACGAAGAACAGGATCATCACTCTCACAACAACCATGGGAGTAGGAGCCGCCTCGATTCCAAGCCGGATACAGCATGGCGAGCCGGTCGATGTCATCATTCTTGCGGCAGCCGCACTCGACGACTTGATCCGGGACGGCCGGGTTGTGCCTGGCAGCCGCGTCGACCTGGCGAGGTCGGGCATCGGCATGGCCGTACGGGCCGGAATTCCTAAGCCGGATATCGGTTCAGTCGAGGCACTGAAACGCACACTCCTGCAGGCGAAATCGATTGCTTACTCCGCTAGTGTCAGCGGCGATTACCTCTCCAAGGAGTTGTTCCAGCGTCTCGGCATCGCCGATCAAGTCCTGCGAAAGAGCCGCAGAGTCGAGAACGAGCGTGTGGGGGCCGTTGTGGCGCGCGGAGATGCTGAAATCGGGTTCCAACAGATCAGCGAGCTTCTGCCTGAAAAAGGCATCGATTATGTCGGACCGTTGCCGCATGAAGTTCAGCGAATCACCGTGTTCTCGGCCGGTGTGGCCGTAACCTCTCAAGATCCGGATGCCGCTCGTGCATTCATACAGTTTCTCGCGTCAGCCGCCGCGCGCGGCGCCATCATAAAGAGCGGCCTGGAGGCATGGACCGATCGATAACCCTGCAGAGGCCGGTGGTGCAGCGATCAATAGCAGGTTCAGAATCAGCCGATTTCTGACTCAAGACTGAGAACTCAGAACTCAAAACTCCAGGGGCTAGTGCACCGAGGCCGAAAGATTGCTGGCCACTCTCGTTCTTGCACGTACCTTTTCGTAAACCCGGTCCATCGCCTCTGTCTTAACAGCCTTATAGGCAATGCTGTTCGCCAGAGCCTCTGTCTGAAGATAGGGATGATGAGTGAAAATCCAGACGTGTCCCAATTCGTGAGCGATTACGGCGCGCAACTCCTCGTCGCCGAGGGTGTTTAGAAACGCCCGCTCGAACGATATCTCATAGACCCCACTGCGCTCTTTGCGGGGCTGGACGGATACGATGAGATCGTTTTTCGAGACCAGGGAAATCTCAACCTCTTGAGGAATGCCCATCTGTCTCTTCAATTCCTCAATGATGTTCTTGATCTTTGCCGGCTTATGGCGTTCCGTTCCGGAGTTCGCTTGAATGGCAAGTACGATGGACAAGGCAATCCACACGCGGAGATTCGGATAGCTCCAGCAGTCAGTCATTGACACGCAACCCTCCCAGATGATCTGCACTCGCTATGGTTTCGGATTTTGCAGGCAGACGTTGCAGCGTTGGGCTATCGCGCGGCGAACTTGAGCAGCTGAAGCAGTACGTCTGATCGGGGAGTTTTCCAAGAAGGTGATTGTCCTACTGGAGGGCTACCACATCGATCCGTTGCCGAATTGCCAGCAGGCGAAATGTATCACGCAGCCTTCGGTTTCAATAGAAATTTGCGACCGTTTTAAACATCCGGAATTCGCCAGTCGATCTCGTCCTTGCCCATGCCCCGTAAGGCCTCATTTATTTTGGAGAAAGGCCGTGTTCCCAGGAATGCCCTCGCTGAAAGAGGAGATGGATGAGCACTTTGGACAACCGCATGCCTGGCGGTGTCGATCAGCTTCAGCTTGGCTTGTGCGGGATTGCCAAACAGGGCAAAGACCACAGGTTCGGTCCTTGCGCTGAGGCTGCGGATCACTTCGTCCGTAAAGACTTCCCACCCGCGGCGCTTGTGGGAAAACGGCTCGCCCGCTCTCAGTGTAAGGACAGTATTTAGCAGCAGGACGCCCTGCTTCGCCCACGGCACCAGACACCCGTTGTTCGGAGTGGGAATACCGAGGTCGGTTTCGAGCTCTCGAAACATGTTCTTCAGGGAAGGCGGGAGTTTACTCACTCCCGGGTTTACGGAGAAGCAGAGTCCGTGAGCCATACCGTCGCCGGGATAAGGATCCTGACCCAGCAGCAGAACCCGCACCTGATCGTAAGGAGTGAGTCGAAGCGCTGCAAAAACCTGCTCGTCGGGAGGATAAATCTTTGAAGGAAAAGCCTGGCGCTCGTCGTCTACGAACTGCGCCAGGCTCTTGAAGTAGGGTTTATCGAATTCCGTTCCGATTACGTCGCGCCACGATGGGGGAATCTCAATATTCACCCTATTTGGTGGCCGCTTTCTTCATCAGATCCTCGAGGAGCTTTGCCGTGTCTTCGTGAACGTCGATTCTCGCGCCGCCGCGGCTGTTTCCGCCGTTGCGACCCATAGCGGAATCAATAACGGTTTTGTCTTTGCCATCGGCTCCGCGTGATTTCGCGTTGAGGTCGGCGCCACGATCCACAAGAAACTGCACGGCCGCATTCCATCCCCAACGTGCGGCCTCGTGAAGGGGTGTCAGCCCCTGAGGATTCTTCGAATTCACGTCGGCGCCTGCGTCCAGCAGAACCTTGAGTGTATCGACAGACCTTTGCGCTGTGTCGTCAGAGGTGTAGTAGCCGCGCGTGTCCGCATCGGTGGAACCCATGCCGGCCGCAGCCATGATCGGAGTGATACCCCGATTATTGGGCAGGTCTAAGCGCGCACCGGCATCGACAAGGAGCTTAACCGCAGGAGCGTCGAGCGCCTTTGCCGCACGGAGCAGCGGCGTTGTGCCAATCGTGAGCATGCCGTCCAGCCCCCGGTCGTTGCCCTGGTTTCGATACGGTGGAAACAGCTTCAGCTGCATATTGGGATTGGCTCCTGCCGCCAGCAGCATGCGGATAACATCGAGTCCCGTGGCTTCGTCCAAAGAAGGGCGATCCGCGCGGCCTCCGTGAGGAAG
>DASTBJ010000051.1:0-11418 GCA_035712125.1 Terriglobia bacterium | reverse complement strand
AATAGATGGTGAAGTTCACACCCAGCCGAAAGGCTTCCGAGGAGGGACGCAGGGGGTAGTTGGGCGTCCCGATCCAATCCCAGAAATTCTGAAGATCATTGTTATGGCACGCGACAATCGCCAGTGTTCCGTCCTGGTTGTTCAACCCGTAGAAAACCGGCTCACCGCCGGGCACATACGGATCGAAGGTCTCGAGCGATTCGATCGCATAGAAGGTGTTGAAGATCGGATGCCGGATATGCAGGCGTTCGAGCGAACGATCCGGGAAGGCCACAGCAAGTTGGCGCCGAAAATTATCCAACTGCCACTCCCCGTCGAAATCGTCCACAACGATGAACCCTCCCCGGTCGACATACTGGCGGAGATTTTCGACTTCCGTGTCGGTGAGGTCCATCTCTCCGGGTTCTGAAACCAGTGCAAAGGGGTAACGAAACACTTCATCGGTGGCCAGATCGACGATTCGATAGGACATGCGCTCCACATCCAGGCCAGTCACGCCCTTCATAAACTGAGTCAGGTTCATCTCGCCTTCCGGATAGTTGTGCGCCCAGCCCACGCCACCGATGCGTCCGTTGGTGGTGTAGCGCCAGCGCGCGAAAACGAACTCCGTGTTCGGCGGCGTATTCTGAACAATAGGCCCGCGCCAGTATCCAAGCACCTGAGCGAAAAGCATCGCGGAGCCGCCGATGGCGCACAGCAGAACAGGGGCTGCGGCGAGTAGCGAGAGCCGCTGTTGTCTCATGCGGGAAAGTCTAGCTGAAATCCCCACCGTTGGCCGGTTCTTTCAGGAAAGTTAAAGCAGATGCTACAGTCTGGGGCGCAGAAACCAGAGGTGCGGAAGGAAACGACGATGACGCGCGGCTGCAAACGGTTCCATGTGTTGTGTGCTGGGCTGCTCCTGGCGTTGGGGAGCGCTTACGCCCCTGTGTTTGGCCAGAATTGGATGAGCGATGCACGACGGATTGGGATGGGCGGCGTGAGCGGCAGCGAAAACCTGGCGTCCCGGATGATCGATTCCGGTCAAGGCGCGCATACGACAATCGTCATTCCCCTCGGCTTGTTCCAGGTGCTCGACAACCTCGACATCTACGATCCTGGTTCCGACAACTTTGATCCGATCCGGGCGGCCGAATACATTGCTGCTCCGCTGCACTACACCTTCAATCGCAACGGCACAGGCACGGGTATTGAATTCATCAACGACCTTCTCGACGGCCGGCTGAGCCGCGACCTCAATGCCTACCGGGGATTCATTCCCACATCGCAGCCGGTGGCTTACGGCGTGTGGGCGCCCAACTGGGGCGTCACGCTCCCGGTGTACAGAAAGAAGGACGGAACGACACACAGTGTGTACTTCGGCGGGGGCCTCTATTCGCCGTTCCGCGGCGCGCTCGAGGTGGACGACCAGCTGCATTCGATTCTCTCCAGCGACACGAACGTGTACATTCCGAACAGCCAGTTCAGGATTATAAGCGGCGTTCGCGCAGAGGTGCCGCTGGCCATCACCGGCGGCTACCGCGGCCGCTTCAAGCTACGGGAGAGCAGGAGCGATCGCGACGGACTGTACGTGGCGTTCAACTACAACTACCTCCGTGGATTCTGGTATGAGGACGTCGTGATGTCTCTGCGTCTGGAGACTGACTCTCAGGGGTTACTCACGTTCAATTCCGGCGCGCCGCCCTTTCCTGCCAACCCGCTCGAAGTTGTGCGTGCACATTCGACGACGGGGAACGGCATGGCAATCGACCTGGGTGTTGCTGCTGTTGTCAACCGCATTGAAGTGGGCTTCGGCATCAACGGATTGGCAAATCGCATCAAGTGGACCGATGTCGAGGCTTCCCGCTACTCCCTGCCGAACATCCTGACTGGCAATGGAGACTTCACGGAGAGCACCAATGAGGCGCCCGATGTGACCGTCGAGCAGCCTATCGAGTATGTGGGCAGCACCGGTTATCATGCCGATCGCTGGCAGGTGGGCGGGGAGATCGGCGTCCGCACATCGAGCTACGCCCCGGACGAAGGCCGCCTCGGCAAGACGTGGTTCCACACCGGTTTTGAATACCGGTTCGGGCTACTCGAGCCGAGAGCCGGCGCGTACTATTCGCGAGGGCGATGGACGCCGGCGGCCGGCCTGGGTCTGAACTTCGGCAAGTTCGGGGTGGACGTCGCGGCGTACTCGAACGACGCCAACGTCGAGCATGCGCGCCACCCGTCGATCGCGCTCTCGCTTCGGATCGGCAGCCTCCAACGTGCGGAATCGCGATAAACTCAAGCGCAGCATGATTTCAGAAAGGTTGATGGAACATGAAAGTTCTGAACGCGACGATCGTGATCCTTGTACTTGGGCTATTCCCAGTGTTTGCTCCTGCTCAATCCAAGGATAAGAACAAGCCGACCCCGATGACCTCAAACCAGGTCTCCGGTGCATCCCGAAAGGAGGACCGAAGGGAACTGTACTATTCGTTTACCGCCGGACCGGGAGAACTTGTTGTGACTCTCGATGTTCAGGGTTTGAGTGGCCGAGTGGACAGCCTGTCGCTGGTTCGTCTTACCTTTTACGATCAGGACTTTCACGAAGTGGGGACGATCGAGCGTCAGTCTGGTCTGAATGGAGAAAACAAACGTCAGGTGGAGAAACTCAACCTCTCGAAAGAAACATCATTAGTGATGCGCCTCACATTTGACGCCGGTGCTTCCAAATATAAGGTGGGTCTGAGCGGGGCCATCTCCGCTGGAAAGCCCGCGGATGCAGCTGTTACCTCAAGTGAGGTTCTCCGGTTGCCGAAGGCCGGCGTTTTGACGATAAAGTTGCGCGACGGGTCTGTTCGCACCATAAATCTCGCGGACGTTCAGGACGCCAGGATCGAGACGGAATCCCCGAAGAATTAGCGGACCTGTGGTCCGTCGACAATCGTGGTCAGAAGGAAACGTTGTTGCGGCCGAACTCTATTTCTTTTTCGGGTGCGCCTGAGAAAGCCGCTTGTGCACGGCCTCGACGATTTTCGGAATCATGTCGTCAGCGCCGGCGGACGGAACGATTGCTGGATCCGGCGGAATAACCGGGCGAATTATCGGTTGCTGCAGCTGCTCACGTACATCCATCATCCAGCCGAAACCTCGGAAGACGTACGACAGCAGCGTCCGGTCGGCTTCATCGATTCCAAGCGCCTCCTGAACGATCCACGCACCGAAGTCGGTATTCGGCGCGATCCGCAACCGGCCGACGCGGCCAGGCTTCTCAAGACCTTCGACAAACGCGATTTGATACATCCGCTGTGTCAGTCGGATGCGCTCCAATGGGGCCCTGGGTACGACCAACCGCCCTGCATCCATCGCTTCGAACAGCGGCGCGAGATAAATCGCGGGACGCGGATCAACCTCGATGCTGTTGCTCCGTCCCGCGGCCGCGATTTCGGGATGCCCGAATGCCGGCAGGTTCCCCTGCATCGCGCGTTGACGGATCAGGCCATCCCGTTGCGTGGGTGCTACTCTGTGAAGTTCCGTGATGAAGTCGGTGAGATCCGTGATCGCTCCAAAATGCCGCGCGCAGTCCAGCGTCATCTGGGCAGCAGTGAAGAGGTCCGAGATCGACCGGGTGTGAAGGCTCGCCAGGTAGCGCGCGACCATGTTTGACCCGGCGGAGCCGTGATGAACTTGAATGGCCCCCAGATTCTCAAGAATGCGCGCCTCCGTCCCATCGACGTGCCTCCGCAGCAAAAGACTGAATATCGAAGAAAGCCACTCGCTGTGAGGCAGGGATTCGAGTAACCGCACCACATCGCGGGGCCGTGCGCCGGCACGCATATACGATGCACCAGCTGCGACAGCCACATTCTCCATGTGAACGGCGACCATGTCGGTTAACACGAGTGCCGCCGGCCTCGAAGGATGGAGTGGCCGGGCGCGTTCGGTCGCGTTTCGCAGGGCCGACATGTACTGCATCGCGACGTCCGGGTGCGCGTAAGGAAACGACTTCATGAACTTCGCGAGTGGTGGCAGTACCTTTCTGACGGCCTGCGTGAAGGCATGAGATAAGAGCTTCGAGAACTGCTTTCGCTCGTCAGCGGTTGGAAACCGGTCAAACAATCCGACGAAAATCACGCAAACCGCGTCAGCGGCGCCTCGAACGACGTCCTCTTCGAGCAGGCAGCCGCGGATGGCGAAGGACCGGATGTTCAACTCCACTGTTGTTCCGTCGCACTCTACCGCGTGGTGATAGCGAGCCGGATTGGCAAAAATTCCCGTGGACGGTGGCATGCTCGCAAACAGAGACAGCGCCGCTGCAATTTCCGGATCACGATCACCGGTTTTTTCGATGGCCTTGCGGACGGGATTGTAATCAGGAGCGGCGGGCAAGTCCGACGGGAACGCCTGGGATTTCCTGGGCACGATCATCCTCCGACGAGTTTTATATCGCCGGCTCCGATCATTGACACACTTAATTATTGCAATCGTCAGCATTGCCGCACTTAATAGTCGGCATCATGCGTACTTTCCGATACAAACAGAATCGATTGCAGCAGCTGAAGGGCTTCTGCGCCGTTGTTGAAACCCGAAGCGTTTCGAAAGCGGCGGGGCGGTTGAGTCTCACACAACCGACAGTATCGCTGCAGGTTCAGTCGCTCGAGAGGGATCTGCGCGCCGCGCTATTCGAGAGACGCGGGCCGAAGATCGAACTGACCTTCGAAGGTGAACTCCTGTACGAACTGGCGCGGCCTCTGGTTGCAGGTCTGACCGAACTTGAGAAGAACTTCGAAGCGCGGCGAAACAATGTCGAACGCGGAAGACTTGCGATCGCGGCAGGAGAATCGACGATCCAATACGTCCTGCCGAAAGCCGTGCAGCAATTTTCTTCCGAACATCCCGGCATCGCGCTGACGCTTAACAACGTCACCGGCCATCAGGGCCTCCAGCAATTAAGGGGACGCGAGGTCGACTTCTGTGTCGGCCCGATTCTGGACACTCCTCCGGATATCGCTTTCGAGCCGGTCGTCGCATTCGATCCTGTTCTGATAGCGCCCCTCGGCCATCCGCTGTCGAAGCTTTCAAAGGTCTCGCTGCGCGACATCAGCCGGTATCCTTTAATCCTGCCGCCCCGCCATCTGAGCACGTGGAGACAGGTCGAAATGGTGTTTTTGCAGCACCGTCTGTCGTACGAAGTGCGGCTCGAGATGGGCGGATGGGAGGTCATCAAGCGGTATGTCGAGCTGGGAATGGGAATCTCGATCGTCATGAACGTTTGCCTGACGGGTCGCGAGCGGCTCGAAGTCATTCCAGTGAACAAATACTTTCCCAAACGTGTCTACGGCATTGTCCAGCTCAATACGCGTGGGCTTTCTCCACAGGCTCGGGAATTCATCGGCACGTTCAAAGGAAGCCTTTCGAAGCTGAGCAACGCACTATAATCGGCCATGCCCGCAAGGTTTGATCTCAACGAACTCGAACGACAGTTGCGCGCCGAAGGCTTCCGTCAAGTCTAGGGTTGGCAGGATGAACCGAATGCCTTTTACCCCGACCACGAGCATGAGGTGGACACGGCCCACATCATTCTGGATGGCGAAATGACGCTGACCTGCGGAGGCACATCGCAAACCTACAGGCCAGGACAGCGCCCTCCCGACGTTCCCGCCGCAGCCATCCACTCCGCCCGCATGGGACCTCAGGGTTGCCGCTATTTGATCGGTGAGAAGTGACTCTTAAAACTGAGGACTATTCCCGCAAGGAAGATTGGAGCGCCAAGGTAAGCCGGCGCGTCGAGGTCAATTTTCGAGCGCTCCCATGCAGAACGATGCTACTGCCGCGGGTGGCGTCCTCCAAAAGAGTCAGGTGTTATCCAGAATCGCGCCTTGTCCGCGGAACAATACGGGCCCTTTCGGTGTCTAGGGTTTCAGAGGCGCGCATGAAAGTTAAGGCGGACGTCAACATCACTCCCTTGATCGATGTTCTTCTGGTTCTCATCGTGATCTTCATGGTGATCACGCCACTGACGCCTCAAGGGCTCGATGTTCGGGTGCCGCAGCAGGCCAGGGTAACGGAGGAAACCCAAAGGCCCGATGCCCTTATCCTCAGTCTGGATCTGGACGGAGGGTTGCGACTCAATCAGGAAGCTCTTGAAGTTGCCTCGCTCGTTCCTCGCTTACGCGAGATCTTCAGCACACGCGCGGATCGAACGGTCTTCGTTCAGGCGGATAGTGAACTCCTGTTCAACCACATCGCACAGTTGATTGATACCTCGCGGGGTGCCGGAGCGGACAAGGTAGGACTCCTCACCAGGCCGGTTAATCCCAAGTAAGACCACGTTGATTTATAACTGCGTTATGACACTAAAAACCGGTCAACGACGATATGCCACCGCGTCGATACCTCGTTTCGACAGGAGACCTGTAAGATCGCCAGCCAGTAACGACCGGGCATCTTCGTTGTTCCTCAGGTTCGCATCGAAGTGCGCAAGGGCCAGCCCACGCGTGAAGGCATGCGCGGACTCCGCAGGACAGAGCTCAGCGAAGGGGCGCATCACCATGGCGATCCACGCGTACTCGCCAGTAGAAACAGAAAGGCGGAAACCCTCGTGGACGGCTTCTATCTCATCCATGAAATGGGCGTGGTCGGCCCGACGGAGAATGACCATTTGTCTGGATGATGCAGGTGTCCTACCAAAGAGTTCATACATCCCGCCGAGCGGAGTCGGAACGTCGAGCTCGGCCACGAGGTAGAGCGTTGGAACGTCCCGCTGCCAGGCAAGCGTCAGCGTGGCTGGAATCACGCCTCGGACCGGACGGGAACTGCCGGCCGGAGCTAATGCAACGACCGCGCGAATCCGTGCATCGCTCTCTGGAACTGCCAGAGCAGTCCATCCGCCGAAGCTGTGGCCAATGATTCCGATCTGAGCCTCGTCGATGTTGCCGCAGAAGTCGGCATTGCTCAGCACATGATCGAGCAGGAACCGCACATCCGGGACTCGATTTGCGATCCAGAGTTGGATGCGTTCCTCAGTCTGTTTTGAATTTTCGCCGTCCCTTCGCGATAGCTCGCCTGCCACAATTTCCGAGTGATCCATTGCGACGACGACGTAGCCGTGACTGGCCAGATGAGTCGTAAGGAACGTAGACTGACGACGATTTCCGCCGCTGCTGTGCGAGAAAATGATCAGCGGCCGCGTAACACCGAGCTGGATCGCATCCCGCCCCTCTGATTCCGCGGGATACCAGACTTCCACCGGAAACTCCAGGCCGCCACGGGCCTTGTCCTGCAGCTGAACCGTGCGTTCCCCCACCGGCAGGTTGCCGCCCAGGAACGGATCGTAGGATGTGTCCATGACGAAGGATGCTAACAAACCCGTCTTGCCCGGAACGCTAACTTTTCGGAGGCATTGAGGCAAGGTGCTCATCAACAAGTCGTACAACATTCCCGATCAACCGCAAAACGTCTGCGAGGGTGGGACCTGCGTCTGGAGTACCCGGTCACTTTCGGGGCTTCCACGTCTCTCGATGTCACTCTCGGCTGGGAGAAAGACAAATATCGCGGAAGGACACGTCTGAGCCTATTCGGCGCGAAGGACGGAAGACGTCACGCGTACGTCCGTATTCCTGAGGCGTCGATTTCAGTCATAATTCTCACCGAAAAGGACGACTTCAGTGCCGGTGCGGTTGCGCAGCGCATCAGCGACAAGCTGATGTAATCTCCTTAGGTCCGACTGATGTAACCTACGGGTGCATGCCTGAAAGCCGCGTGACATCAGAACCACATCTCGCCCGCTTGAAGATTGATCGTCAACGCTGGCTCGACCGTGTCATGGGTCCGCCTTTGTGCTGGCTGCTCACGCTCTTTCATCGCCTGACGGGCCCTCACGATCCGCCGCTGGAGGTGCGGAGCATCCTCGTCGTCCTGTTGTCGGAGATGGGCGCGCTCATTCTTACGCGCCCGATGTTCGATCGCCTCCGGGAAAAGTACCCGTCGGCGACGCTTCACGTGCTCTGTTTCGAACAGAATCGTGCAGCACTCGAGTTGCTCGATATCGTCCCAGCGAACCAGGTGATCGTCGTGCGGAACACTTCGGCGGGCGCATTCGCGATGGATAGCATTCGCGCGATCAGACGAATGCACTCGCTTCGGCTCGACGTTGTGCTCGATCTGGAACTCTTCGCTCGCGCGAGCGCCATTTTCGCTAGCCTGAGCGGCGCCGCCATCCGGGTCGGCTTTCACCGGTATACGCAGGAAGGACTGTATCGCGGCGATTTCATGAATCGGCCGGTGCCCTACAACCCGTATCAGCACATCGCACAGCAGTTTGTGCGGCTCGCCGACGCGATCGGATCGACAACTGTGCCGAAGGGCAAACAGTTAAGCGAATCGGCGCCAACGCACCTCCCTCCACTGCTGTTGCGGCCGGGTGAACTCGAGACAGCGCGCAGTAGACTTCGTCAGACTTACCCGTCGATCGTCGATCGGCCGCTCGTATTTCTCGGTCCCAGCGGCGGCCTCCTTCCGATACGCGCCTGGCCGGTGATGTCGTTTGCGCGGGTTGCGAAGGAGTTGACGGCGCGTGGCCTCGCCGTCGCGATCATTGGCATGTCCGCTGACCGCGAGTTGGCGCAAACGATTCAGGGCGTATGTGAGAGTCCGTTATGCATCGATTTGACCGGCTATACGAAATCCGTTCGCGAGCTTACCGTACTCCTCCACCTTGGGGCGCTGCTGATCACCAATGACGGCGGCACGGGACATTTCGCGTCACTCACGCCCATACCGGCCATCGTCTTCTTTGGTCCAGAAACGCCCATTCTCTACGGCATCCTCTCCCCGAGAGCGGTCAACATGTGCAAACCGATCTCATGCTCGCCCTGTTTGACAGCGTACAACCATCGTCAGTCGCCATGCGATGGAGACAATGTCTGTCTCAAGGCGATCTCGCCCGAAGAAGTCCTCACGGTAGCCTACGAGCTGCTTGGAGAAGTTCCTCTAGAGGTCAGTCCGAAACCGCAGATAGGCGAGCGCGATCACGATCACGACGAAATTCACGGTCGTCACTGACCATTGCATGTAGCCCGCGTAGTGCCGGCGCCCCATGAGGTCGAACAGGGTAAGGGCGATCACGGCGAAGTTCACGGCCAGAAATACCTGCGCAGAGCGTCCCAGGAGAGGAAAGCTATTGATCAGGAGTGCCACCGCCAACAGCGACATGAGGAACGTGTAGTCCCAACCGAGCGGTGAAATCAGCGGAATCAGTGTCAGAAGCATCGCGCATTCGAGCACGGCTCGGCCACGTCGCTGTCCGCCACGACGGATGACTGCAAGCATAAGCACCGCGAGACCGGCTAACACGATCATGGTGGCTACTAGCGCATGGGTCGAATCGCCGAGCCACTTCGAGAAGAACCCGATCACCGACACGTTGTCGCGGCCCGCGATCTGCGTGGGCGTTGATTGCGAGAGTGTGGTGAACCACTCTTGAAGCACTTCGAAATTCTGCTGCCAGCCGTAGAACATGGCGGGCGCGACGATCGCAACCGCCAAAGCCGCTATCCCGGACGCGAGAGCGGTCCAATTTCCCGTCACGAGAAAATAAGGAAAGAACACCGCCGAGTACGGTTTCATTGCCGTGGCAAGACCTGCCAGAAGTCCCGCAGCGGCCTTCTGTGGGGTGTCGTCTTTTGAGAGGGCTCGAGTGGTGAGAAGCATCACGAGCGTGACCAGGATGTTGATCTGACCAAGGCGAAAGTCGCGAAGGAAATATTTGGCGAGCACAAGCCCGGAAATAACGAACACATACGGCTGGTGAGGAAGCGGCACGAGCCGCCAAACGACCAGGAACGATCCGGCCAGCGCGAGAAGGGAAATCAAGAACCACGCCAGTTTGGCGGACTGAAATGACAGGTGACTGAGCGGAACGTACAGCATCGCCGACGCCGGCAGGTACTTGAACATGTAGTGGCCGTCGGTGGTTGGATAGAGCGACTCACCTGCAACGAGCCGTTGACCTGCGCGGTAGTTGACGCCGAAATCGACCATCGCGTCGCGAATACGCAAGACGTACCCGGCGGCAATCGCGAGCCCGATCACGGCGACGATCAGAGCGCGCCCGAAAGAAAGGGACATCGTTCGTTTGCTCCTGTTGTATTGTCCGTTTGCGCCGATCCAGAGGAGTCGACTCCTGGTGGTTTCTTGATCAGTCCCCCCACTCCCCCGTCCAGCGCCTAACATCTTGCGCTCTTTTTAGACGACGTTAAGCAAAATCCTGTGCGTTGCGGTGAAGTCAGGCTTAAACGGCTACTTGGAAGGGGGCCAGGATCAGCGAGAAGACTGTCGCGAAATTCCTAAGTCAATCCCGAAACTCGCCGTACACCGACGCCTTCAGTTCTGGAAACTCTGCGTCGTCAGTCTTTATCGAAATTGTCCCTGTGAAGGGGCCACGCGCGCTCTGCTCGGCGATTTCCACACGAAACTCGTGGGTGGACGCGGACTCTGTACTTGTCGTTTTCACTCTGAGGAAAGGCAGGTCCGAAGTTGCGGAGAGTACCTTGATCTTCCGGCCGTTCGTATTTAATAGAAATGTTTCCGGACTCCAGGCTTTCCCCGTAACCTGGCCGAAGTCGACCGATTCGGGGTTGATGTAGACATCTTCCTTGACGAATAAATTCACCGGTATGCGTATTGTGCCGAAACGAGGATGATCCGTGCGCACGATCAACGTATCTGTCGATCGGCCGCCTGGTGCCGTGTTTTTGAGTTCCACGCGGAGTTGATATCGGCGGCCCGGCTCGATCGCGCGGAGAGATGTCGAATAGCTCCGTTCCCAGCCCGCGCTCTCTCCTGAAACGGCGATGACATTCAGAAGGTCAGGATCGTGATTTAGAAGTTCCATGGACCGCGTCGCGCCCTCGTCTCGAAATCCGCTGATGAAGACAGCCGGATACGGAAGGATTTCGATTGGAGGTATGACCTTCGCGGCAAGGTTCAGGAAGACGTTCTCCGCATCGTTGAAACGGAGCAATGCTTCCGCTGTAGATTCTCCCTGAACGAGTCGCGTGTCCCAGGTTACGAGAATGCGGCCGGAGTCCCCCGGTCGGATTTCCTGAGGCATCCGGATCTTTATTCCGGGATGGCTGATTGCAAGCACTTGCAAAGTCAGAACAGAGTGGCCGGGATTGCGGACTGGAAATGCATGCTCAACCGGATCGCCTTGACGTACATTTCCGGCATTGAAGGAGTTATCCGGGATGTAGAGATTTTGAGCATGTCCTTGCGCAAAGCTCGTCACCCAAACGACGAGTGAAGCCACTGCCGCCATCCACTTGTTTGAGTGTTTGCGATGGGTCATAACGACGCCGGAATCGAAGGGCACCGACAACATCGGCACCCTTCGGGGGGCCTATTGACTGACGGGGTAAGGGTAGAAACGAATCTGTGCGAGTTTCAGCC
>DASTBJ010000050.1:0-10212 GCA_035712125.1 Terriglobia bacterium | reverse complement strand
GGTACTCCTTGGGAGTACCCCGTTACTTTTGCTCCAGGCGTTGGTTATTTGTTCAGGAACTCGGTCTGTCTTTCCTGACAGATATCCACGATACAGATCGAATTGAAGTCGCGGTTCGTGGGAGGTACGAACATCCCGCGTTCACCCATCAGTTTGCGGATCAACCTCGCCGTTTCCGGATGGGGATTGGCCGACTGAACACCGACACGGACAAGTCCATCGGCGTAATCGAGAGCGATCCACTGATGACCTGCGATGACGTTGTTCGCGTTGTGGGTGTCGCGGCTGCCCTTATCCCGCGTGTCCAGCATCGCGCCACGCTCGACAAGAAGCTCGATCAGATCATTGTGTCCCTTGTGAGCTGCGCCCATCAGCGGAGTCCGCAGGTCCCGGTTCTGGGAATTCGGATCCAGGCCGAGATCGAGCAGCATTTTCGCGACTTCGAGGCTCTGCTCTCGGGAATGCTCATAAGTAACGCCTTCCACCCACCCGATTCCAGCGACCGCCGAAAGGGCGGTGTCACCGAAGTCATTGGCGACCTTCGGGTCTGCGCCGTAAGCGAGCATGAGTCTCAAGAGTTCAAGGTCACCGGATTGCGCGGCCCGGACAAAAGGCGTCGTACCGGGTTCGAAGAACCATTGATTCGTGAAGATGGTCCGCGTCTCGGTATTATCGCTAACCTTTTGGTTGGGATTTGCACCCGCCGCCAGCAGTGCCCTGATGAAATCCAAATGATCCATATCCGGTTTGGGCACCGGGTAGTCGCCACCTTCGATGTTACGGTTGTCGGTTGCGAGATACAGCGGCGTGAAGCCCTTGCCGTTAGCCAGGTTGACGTTCGCACCGCGTTCGATGAAGAACTTTCCGAGAACATAATGGCGATTGTTCGTGGCTGTCAGCAGAGGAGACCAGCCACCGGCTGACGTTTGGTTCACGTCCGCACCGGCGTTCAGCAAGTGCCGCGCGGATTCGAGGTCGCCCTGCCGTGCTGTGTAAATCAATGCGGTCAAACCGCCACCGCCGGCGCCCTGCAGGCCGGCTTCCGGTGCTGCCTGATCTTCGTTATCCTGCTCGTCTGCTGCGTCCGCCGCGTTGGTGGTGGCTGCGGCTGCGCCGCGGTTGGCGCCCTGGCCGCCACGAGCTTGATTGTTGTTATTGCCACCACGCCCGCCGCCTCCACCGCGGCCTCCGCGATTACCACCGCCCGCAGTCGCGGCCTGTTGTTGCCCGTCGGGAACTCCAGCTTGCTGGCCCTGCTGGCCTTGATTGTTACCCCCACGATTCCCGCCCCGGCCGCCACCGGCTGTAGCTGATGCCTTAATCTGCTCGTCGATGGAAAGACCCGTCTCCTGCTGGAGGCGAATACGGTTCTTGGCAGCGTTAATACCGTTGCTACTCACTGCACCGGTCACATAAGGACGGCTGGTTCCTGCCCCAATTGTTCGGATTTTCCAGTCTGCCCCGGCGTCCAGGAGCGCTTTGACGGCGTCAGGATGTGACTGCTCTGCAGCCCACATCAAAGCCGTGGTCCCGCGCAGAGGTTCTTTCACATTGAGGTCAACACCGGCCGCAATGAACTGTTTCACAACGGCGGGGTTGCCATTGCGAGCCGCCAGCATCAAGGTGGTTTCGCCGTTCGGCCCCGGCTCCTTTGCATTGGCGCCGGCTTTTAGCAGCGTCGCAACAATCGCCGGGTCGCCTAGCGTTGCAGCCATATAGAGCGGAGTAATACCTTCGCGGTTCTTGGCTCCCACCTTGGCACCGGCCTTGATCAGCTGGTCGACAATTGCGGTGTCGTTGCGATAAACCGCCCAATGCAGGGCTGTGGTCCCGTCCACCTGCGCGGCGTTCACGTCCGTCTTAGCCAGCATCAAGGTACGAAAGGCGGCCTTATCGCCCTTTTCGACGGCATCCGCGATAGGGCTCTTCCCTGCGCCAAGGGTGAGGCTGGCAAGTGCCGCGAGAAGAATCGTTGTGCTAAAGAGAATCAATCGTCGTGTCATCGTACTCTCCCGCTCCGCCTAAAGTTTGGCCAGACGTCCAGTGCTATCGCCCTGGCTGTCCTGATGTATACCGTACATATCCAGGACACTGAGCAGCAGATTGCCTGTCGTTACCGTTTTTCGTTCGTAATTCAGGAAGCGTCCACCTTTGAGTTTTCCGTTGGCGCCACCAATCAGGATGTGGGGCACATCATAGTGTTGGTGTTGATTTGAATTGCCCATGTTTGTGCCGTGCAGGATCAGAGCATGATCGAGCAAGGTACCGTCACCATCGGGCGTCTTCTTCAACTGTTCTGCCAGGTACGCTGTCGTCGTCACGTGATACCGGTTCAGCTGAGCATAGTTCGCCATGCTGGCCGGAACGTCGGCGTGATGAGATCCACCGTGGAAGCTGACGCTCGTGCCACCATTCGGAAACCATTCGCTTTTCGGGAATGGATAGGATCGACCGGTCAAGTCGCGCGCACCCAGCAAGGTTGCAACGCGAGTAATGTCGGCTTTGAATGCCAGTGTGATCAGGTCATAGTGCAATTTGATATGGTCGTCAAAGTTCTGAGGAATTCCGTTGGGTTCATTCATCGACGGGACGACCTGCGACGCCTTTGCGGCCAGGTCCAGGCGCCGTTCAATTTCGCGAACCTCGTCCGTGTATTGATCGAGAGTGACGCGGTCTCCAGGACCCACCGTCTTCTTAAGGCTTCCCAGCGACTGGCTAAAAGCGTCCAGGATGCTCTTGCCCTGCGCCCTTCTTGCAGCTCGAACCTCGGGCGTAGCACCGCTGCCGAACAACCGCTCGAACACCACCTGAGGATTCAGTTCCATGGGCAGCGCTTTGGTTCCGACGAGCTTGTTTTCGTGGTCATAGGTGCCAACCCACGAAATCGAGTTCGTATAAGAACATGCGTAACCTTCACCGCAACTGCTGGAGTTGCTTCCGGGATCTTCGACTGCCACCTGAAGCGAGGGAAGCGTTGAGTCCTGTCCGATTTTGTCCGCAATCATCTGATCAATCGTCGGGGTATAAACCGTGGCGTCGGACCCTGTCGTTTTCTTGGGCTTGTGGGCAGCCATGAAAGCAGCTGCAACCCAGTGATCGGATCCGGTGGTGCCCTCGGGCGGCTCAGCAGACTTCGACCACATTCCACCGAGAATGACGGTCTTGTCCTTCACGTACTGCAGTGGCGCCATAATGGTCGACATTTGCTCGGGAAGCGCTCCGTCGGGCATTTCCCAGTGGCCCGGGGCCATGCCATGCGGGAAGAAGACTCCTACAAAGCGAGGCTTTGGATTCGCCGCCGTCTGCGCCAGCGCGGTGCTCGCCGGGATCATCGCCTCCAGTAAAGGCAGGGCCAGTACGCCACTCGCGCCTTTGAGAAAGGTTCGTCGCGGCATGCTTTTCTTGGTTATAAACATCTAGTTGCCCTCCTTGCTGCTTCCTGTCTGATTACTGGTCTGTTGAATTTTCATATTCTTTCGAAACGGCTCGCTTTTTACTACGCCGAGCACCAATGAAGAAAACCGATAGTTGCTGCGTGCGGAGTCACGCACAATTTTCCGAATCAACGGCATATCCTGTGCTTCTACGCCGCGGCCCAGAGCGTAAGTCAACAGCTTTTCGGTCGCGACACGAACATACTGATCCGAGTAACCAAGGACCCACTTCCTCAGGCCGGCGGGCCCTTCCACCTTGACACCGTCATACATCGTTTCTGAAGCGAGAATCCGTTCTCCGGCATCCTCGGTCCTCCAAAGACCGATCGCGTCAAAGTTCTCGAGAGTAAAGCCGATAGGGTCCATCAGCGCATGGCACTGGACGCAATCCTGACGCACGCGGTGATCGAGCATGGACTGGCGCATCGAGATAGCCTTAGCGTTCCCCCGTGAGTCGGAAGGTTTCGGCATCAGCACTGGAACGTTTGGCGGCGGGTCCGGGGGAGGAACGCCGAGCAGTGTTGAGATCACCCACTTCCCTCGCGTCACCGGCGAATTCCGTTCCGGTTTTGACGAGGTTGCCAGGACAGCTCCCTTCCCAAGGAGTCCCTTGCGAACTTCCATGTCCGGGCCCAGGTTGATCCTACGGAACTGGCTACCGTAAATGTACTTCAATCCGTAATGCTTCGCCAGTCGCTCATTCACGTAGGTGTAATCGGCACTGAGCAAGTCCACGATGCTGCGATCTTCTGTGCGAATGCTGTCGAACAGCAATTCGACTTCGCGGCGCATCGCCTGCCGAAGAGGATCGTCGAAATCCGGATACAGCATCGGCAGCGGGCTGGTGGAATCAAGCCGTCTAAGATCCAGCCACTGTCCCGCAAAGTTCGTGGTTAGAGCCTCGGCTCGCGGATCATTCAACATCCGGCGTACCTGCTGCTCGAGAACGACAGGATTGCCAAGCCTTTTCTGGGCCGCCAGATCCATCAGAGTCTTGTCCGGCCCTCGGCTCCAGAGGAAGTAGGACAGGCGCGAGGCCAGATCGACATCACTGATCGCATAGCTCTGGCCGGCAACCGCCGTCGGGGGCTCCGCTTCCGTACGCGTCAGGAATTGCGGCGAAGCCAGAATGTGCGCAAGCGCATTCGCAATAGCGTGATCGAAATCTTCTTTGCTGCGGCTTGTCTGATAGTGATTCATCAAAAGCTCGAGATCGGCGCTGGTCGCATTCCTTCTAAATGCCTGCGTCGCGAGGTTAGTCACGATTTTCCTGGCGCAGGCGGCTTCGTCGGCGGCACCCGTGGGACGACAGACGAAAATCTTCCGGCGGCTGGGAGAATCCGTAGCAGGCTTCGCGTTGTAGGGCCCGTCGATCTTGATGCTGCCGATATGCGGGTAGAAAGTGAAACCGGGAGTCGGTCCGGTTTGTACCGTGGACCGAAGGAACTGCCTGTTCATATCCAGCAGGGGGGCCATGTTTGTCGCGAGGAACGTTACGCCGACGTCGTGCGGGCCCGCCGTCGTGGTGAATCGCACCCGCATGGCGTTTGCGTTCCCGCGGCCACCGCCACCGGCATTGTTGCCACCGGCATTATTTCCACCTGGGGCGTTGTCACCAGCGCCGGCTTGCTGCCCGCCACGCTGTCCGTCCTGAGCAGCCGGGGCTCCGCCGGCTGCCGCCTGCTCTGCGCCGCCCGTCGTGTTCGGCACCGCTGCCGCAGCCTGTCCACGCGCACCCGGAGCCGCATTTCCAGCCTGACCCGCGTTGCCGCCGCGCCCGGCACAGTTGGCATTACCGCCGCCTCGTCCAGCCACCCAGTCGATCAACTGCAATCGCTCTCGATCCAGGAGAACCTCGATCTTCTCGCACGGAACAGAACCGAAGTTTCCGCCCGCCATGTTGTCGCCGAACACGGATTCCACCTGAAGGATGTACTCGCCATCAGAAGGGAAAATGTGCGTCACCAGCATCCCCCCACGAGTGCCCAGAGGTAAACCCGGCACAGGATAGTTCTGCGTGAGATCTTCAGGAGCACGATAGATCTTCAGGCTGGGTGTTGCAGGATCACCAATCGCGAGACGGCTGATCTTGCCGGCGGCAGACACCCAGGAATCCACAAGCGTTGAGGACACGGTCAACGCACTCGCGATGTTGTCAAACCCTCGGGTCGAGTCATCCGACGGAAGGTACTGCGCGGGATCGATCTGCAAATCAAGCAAATCCTTGATAGCGTTCGCGTACTCTGTACGGTTCAGGCGATGGACGCCCGGAGGAGGCATGAAGGGCTTCGCCGTGCGATCCAGTTCGTTCTCCAGCCAGGTGATCAGGGCCATGTAGGTTTCGTTGTCCGGACGCTCCTGGCCGGCTGGAGGCATCATTCCCGCGCGGAGCTTGCGGACGATCTTTTCCCACTCGTGAACGTTGTCCTGCACCCGAGCGATGTTCAGGGTATCGATCGCCAGATTCGCCGTTTTGGCAGTTTTGTTGTGGCATTCGACGCAGTAGTCGTTGAGCACGGCCTGCGGCGCTGCGTAGCTGGGGGGTGCGGCCGGCTTCGAGGAAGCCGCTGCGGGCGCCGCCGAGCGACCGCTTTGCGCTGTCGATTGGCCTGAGACAATCAGCCCCGCCAGAAGAATCAAAAGTGCCGTCAAACTGATCGTTAACCGTTTATTCATGAAATCGCTCCGCGTACAAGCCCTGACTCGGTCCGTCAAAATTTGCCTAAGTTCTTTATTATGAGCTAAAAATGGCCTCTAGGAAGATACACTAAACTCGCACTTCGTCACAATCCTCAATCTCACGAATCTAGATACGAGGGCAAATCAGCGTAGGTTACAGAAAAAGCTGGGATAATGGCGGGGTTTGGCCCGGTCGGGAATGACCTGCCAAACCGCTGGTCCGTAAACAAAATTTTGATCAAAAGGGGAACATCCTGTACCCCTCGCGTCTGTCGCGGATTTCGCTCTCAGACAGCTCCGCACGCCCAAAAAAAGGCGCGAAAAAATCCGACAAAATTTAACCGTAAGCACCCTGTTTTCAGGGGGCTGCAACAACAAGCCGTGTCAAATTATTGACAACGCCGGGGCACTAATCGCCGAGGATCTGGACGTGAATCGATCGCTGTCGCGGGCCGTCGAACTCGGCAAACATGACCCTCTGAAACTGGCCTAGAACTGGTTTCCCGTTGACAACAGGCAGCAGGACGCTTTGACCCAGCAGCAGTGCGCGCAGGTGCGCCGTGGCATTCTTGCGATCGCAATCTGAAAACTCAGGCGAGTTGTGCTTGTAGGGGTGCCCTTCCTTTACCACTTCTGTAAAGAAATCCTCGATATCCGCCGAAAGCGCGTCCTGGCACTCGCTAATGAACACCGATGCCGTTGTGTGCTGCGAATAGACCCCGAGAACTCCGTTGGCAATACCCGCTTGCTCAACGGCGTCCTGAAGGCAGTCTGTCATATTCATCAACTGTCGCTTTTGCCGGCTTTCCAGGATCACAGTGTTATTGATTGAATGCACGTCCGTCCCCTCCTTTGGCCAAATGCAGAGAACTTTGTACTATAAAGTCACGTCTCTTGCAAGTGCGTCCGGATAAAACCCAGGCAAGCATTGCTAAACTCCGTGGACCATTCGTGTGCGGCATCGAAGGTGATCGATTCGACCTGTACGTTTGCGCGACGCAGACGTTCTTCATCTCTGCCCATTTTTTCGGCGGTATACCAGTCGTCTCTCGCGCCGCGTCCGATCAGAACGGCAGGAATCCGGCTAAGCGCGCTGTTGTCCAGTTCGGGAGGTACGTCACCGCAGCACGCAATGAGTCCCACATCGGGCCGGTCCAGAATCACAGCCACGCGATACGCCATCGCCACTCCCTGCGAGAAACCGGCCACAACAATGCCTTTCGCTGCGTCACCTTCGATGCGGCGAATCACCTGCAACACATACGCGACGTTATCCTCAATCGCGAGTTCTCGATTCTGCCGCGTCATCCAACTCGCGACGACTTCGTTGGTTCGGCGACGGTAGAACTGATGCAGGCCCTGGATCGAGGCGACCGTCCATGGATCTGCGCCTGGGATGGCTCGAAGGCGCCGTAGTTGATCTTCCGCACTTTCTCCGTATCCGTGAAAACCAATCAGGAGACGACCCGGTCGGTCCGTCCCCGGCGACACGAGATAGCGTCCGTGGGTTTGCGTTGCGACGGTATGCTCCGTAGTCGCGTCCTGTTCCCAACTCTCCATGTGCACCTCTCAGGAGCGCTTTACCGTCCACCCAGCCTTTTCATTCGGTTCAATCTGTCCGGTTCATCTCTGCTGAGCCATGGATCGTTTCGCAGGAGATCCCATGCGCGAGCGAAGTGTTGGCCCGCTTCAGCCGATCGCTTCAGCAACAACAGGCATTCGCCGATTTCTTCGCGAGTGTAGCCTTCTGCATCGTTGTTCTGTCGATCGGGATCGTTGAGGAGTTCCATTTGCAGCTTGAGCGATTCTTCAACGCGCCCAAGATGTCGAAGCATTTTCGCAGCGGACCATCGGGCAATACCAACTTCGATGTTGGTGGCGGTTTGTTTTCGAAACTCGATATCGCGTTCAAAAAGTTTGAGGGCCGCCGCAAAATCCCCCAGATCGAAGTAGGTCCAACCCGTATTGTTGTAAAGCGGCCCAAGCCAGCGACGTGCTTTGGGATCGTTGGCGCTTTCGGCAATGCGCATCGCCTCATGGTTCCACTTCAACGATTCCTGTCCCTTCTCTGCAATCCCGAGCATGTGCGCGGCATCTACTGCGTAGTTTTCTAAACCCGACTCCTTTGCGAGCCGAAGTGCCTCGATAAACACGGGAACTGAATCTTTAGCCTTTCCCGACGAATTCAGTACACGCCCGCGCTCCAGCAGGCTACGCACCTTTGCGGACTTCATTTCGGGCAGCAGCGATCGGTCGACCTCGTCCAGGGTCGCATGCGCCTCTGCGAATTTCTGCTGGAGACCCTGAGTTCGAGCGATCTGGGTTAGCAGTTCTGCCGCGTAACTCGGATCCGACGACTGACTCGCCCTTGGAAGCAGCTCACGAAACTTGGATTCGGTACCGGCCGGATCGTTGTAATCCCACAAGCTATCAAACGCAGGCAACTCCGAAGAGCGAAGCTCACTCACAGGACTCTCCTTTCCGCACGCGGAAAGTATCAGCAGGGTTAGGGCGAAGAGCACCTTCATGGCAGGCACATATACCACTTGATGTCTGCGACAGGAAGGACTTCGGACAGAAATGAAAAAGGGGACGTTGGCCGACCAACGTCCCCTCTTTGCGTATCTTTTAGAGAGTTCTACTCCATAGTGATTTTGAAGTCGCCCTTCGCTGAGCCATGGCTAAATGTACCAACGATCGAACGGTTCTTGCGCGAAGCTGGATTCTCCAGCTTGCCAGTCACAACAAAAGGCACCAGCTTGCCGGATTTGTCCTTCAGGTCGTACTCCAGCCGGACCGTCCACTTCGTCGTATCCAGCGTCGCGACCCTGATCTTGGCTGAGTCCGGGCCGGGATCCACGATTCCCTGAACCGCCTTCCCATCCCAACCCATCACCAGGGTGGTGTGATTTCGGTCTGCTTCCTTTGCGGAAACTCCCCATTCCCCCGACCATGTTCCTGTCAGGGGGTACCCTTCCTGGGCAACAATCGAAACCGTCATGGCCGTGACGGCCAGTACACAGAGCAGCAAACGGACAGCTTTCATGAGTCCCATTACCTCCGGACCTTTACGGAATAATCACACTGCTGCGATCCACGAATTCCCTGGTCCCAACGAGGAGCTCGGGCGCGAAGTTATTATCCTGACAAATAAACTCAAACAATTCCGCGTTGGCTGAGAACCGCATCTGCGAGGTGCGCGACCACGTTGCCGTATAAGCTCCGGGATCATCGACCGTGATCTCATACGTCATGGTGTTCATATCCGTGCGCGTGAATTTTTCGATGATATGGAGCTTTTCGGTATGTGGAGCCTGTCCGCGGTCAATCCACATGCGTTCATTGAATCCGATCGTGTCGACAACGAAGGTGTCGCCTTCCCAGCTTCCAATGGAATGCCCGTAGTACGTCGGTTCAAGGTCCTTGGGATGCTCTTTCTTATCCGTGTAAATGACCCTGAATGTATGGGGGCCGCCAACGTCGAGAATATAAACTCGGTTCAGTTCGCGTGCTTCCACGATATCCACGCCGTAGGGGGTGGCAAACTGTCTCGGGCCGCCGGACGGCTTGCACCGTGTATGCGGCTCCATGGCATTGGCTCGGCGATCATCGGAGACCGCTCTTGCCCACGGCTGATAGGGAGTGCTGGCATCCGCTGTGCTGCCTCCGCCGTTCCACAGACCCTTTTCGCCGGGAAGTGCACCAAGTCGCGGTTTTCCATCCGGCCATCGCGGGGTTGGAAGAGCCGGTCCTGCTGCTGCAGCGCCACGCCCGCCACCACCTCGCCCGCCGGCTTGAGCACCCTGCCCAGGAGCACCTTGCTGGGCACCACTCGGAGGTGGCGTAATACCCTGTCCTGCACCCTGTGCCCCCTGGCCTGCCTGAGCGGGCTGGCCAGGGAGCTGACCGAATGCTATTCCGGTAAGGGACACCAGCAGCAGGGTCACCGTCAGACTGGCAAGTCTCACGTGACAGCCTCCTTCTTACTGAGTAGCGTTATTGAGGGCTGCGCCGCTGCGGCCGACTTGCTGTCCCGTAGCCGCAAACTTTACGCCAACCTGGTTATTGACACTCATTCGCTTGGAGCCGTTCTTCGCAA
>DASTBJ010000049.1:0-10286 GCA_035712125.1 Terriglobia bacterium | reverse complement strand
GAATATGGCATTACGAATCGTTTTTTTGCCGGGCACGAATTTCTGACCTGGCGGCTCGCGCAGAAAATGTATTTCGATCCGACTTTCGGTGGCGCTCTGGTCGCGGGCAGGCGCAACACGCTCGAACCGCTGTTGGACCTTACGGGCTTCGCGTTCTCGGACGGGCAGCCGCAACGCTTCTCGCCCATTGTGTCGATTTTGCGAATCGCGACGACACCGCAGACATCTACGGATATCCAGGTGGACTATGACACGAAACGTGAAGAGTTCCGGGCTGCCGGGATCATGGGGAATATCAACCGCGGCCTCGTCAATGCGAGCGTAGGATACTTCTTCAACAAACGAAGCGAAATCCAGTCGCCAAGCAACCAGCTCCGCACGCTCGTCAGCTACGGCTCGTCCACACGTCCGGGGTTCAGCGCAGGCGCGGGTTTCTCTTACGACATTCTCAGGAACGGGTTTCAGGGTGCGACATCGCAGGTCAGCTATAATGCCGACTGCTACGGGCTGGGCTTCGAATTTACGAAGTACGCTCTCGGTGCCCGGAGGGAGTTCGGGTGGCGAGCTTCCCTCACGTTAAAGAACCTCGGTTTCATCGGAACGCTGCGCCCCCAGGAGAGACTCTTCTAAATGCCATTTCCCACGCACAGACCGCGGCGGCTGCGCCGCACACAAACGCTCAGGAATCTGGTTCGTGAGACCAGACTGTCTCCGGACGCCATGATCTATCCGATTTTTGTCGGAACGGGCAAGAACGTGAAGAAAGAGATCTCCACAATGCCGGGCCAGTACACGATGTCCATCGATCAGGCGATCGAAACAGCGCGCCAGACGGAGAAACTCGGCGTGGGTGGTCTGCTCTTGTTCGGTCTTCCCCATGAAAAGGACGAAGTGGGGAGCGATGCATACTCTGAGAGCGGCATCATCCAGGAGGCGTTGCGGGCTCTGCGACAGACGGTCACGAATCTGCTGCTCATCACCGACATCTGCCTGTGTGAATACACCTCGCACGGCCATTGCGGCATCATCAAACATCGGGACGTCGATAATGACTCGACGGTGCGGTTGCTTGCCGATGTTGCCGTGAGTCACGCCCGCGCGGGCGCGGATATCGTTGCGCCCTCCGACATGATGGATGGCCGAGTGGCAGCAATTCGAAGCGCGCTCGATCGAGACGGATTCGCGAATACACCCATAATGGCCTATTCCGCCAAGTATGCCTCCGCGTTCTATGGGCCATTCCGGGAAGCAGCCGACTCCGCGCCTCAGTTCGGCGACCGGCGCAGTTATCAAATGGATCCGCCAAACGCGAGAGAGGCTTTGAAGGAAATTGCCGCAGACATTCAGGAGGGCGCCGACATCGTGATGGTAAAACCCGCGATGGCCTATCTGGATATCATCGCTCGGGCTCGACGCCTGTTTAATGTGCCCCTGGCGGCTTATCAGGTCAGTGGCGAGTACTCGATGATCGAGGCCGCCGCCCGAAACGGATGGATTGACCGCGAACGCACGATTATGGAAACGACGACCGCCATAAAGCGTGCCGGCGCTGACATCATCATTACCTACTATGCTCTCGAGCTGGCCAGAAGCTTATGACACGCTCTGAAGAACTGTTTTCCCGCGCGGTGGAGTGTATTCCGGGCGGGGTGAATTCGCCCGTTCGGGCCTTTCGCTCCGTCGGAGGTAAGCCGCTGTTTATTGCCAGAGGCGACGGCTCCCGAATCTGGGATGTCGATGGCAAGTCGTACATTGATTATGTAGGCTCCTGGGGCCCTCTGCTTTTCGGTCATCGGCCCCCTGAAGTTCTCGCGGCTCTCGAAGAGGTGCTGAAAACAGGAACGTCCTTTGGAGCGCCAACCGAGCGCGAAGTGGAGCTGGCGTCCTTAATCTGCAAACTCGTTCCGTCTATTGAGAAGGTCCGGCTGGTGAATTCCGGTACCGAAGCAACCATGGCGGCGGTTCGGCTCGCGCGCGGGTTTACCGCACGGGAACGGATTGTAAAGTTCGATGGCTGTTACCACGGCCATGGCGACAGCCTGCTGGTAAAGGCCGGTTCCGGGGTCGCTACTCTTGGGCTTCCCGACAGCCCCGGTGTTCCAGAGTCGCTGGCACGGCTGACGACCGTTCTTCCTTTCAACGACCCGGAGGCGCTGGAACGCGAGTTTTCCGCCCATGGAGCCGAAATCGCCTGCGTCATTGTGGAGCCGATCGTCGGGAACATGGGGTGCGTGCCGCCACGTACCGGCTATCTCCAGGCGATGCGGGAAATCACTTCGAAACACGGTGCGTTACTCGTGTTTGATGAAGTAATGACAGGATTTCGTGTCGCGGCGGGTGGCGCGCAGGAACTCTATGGGATCCGGCCCGACCTCACAACCCTAGGAAAGGTGATCGGTGGCGGGTTGCCCGTGGGGGCTTACGGCGGAAGAGCCGATGTCATGGATCGAGTGGCACCAGCCGGGCCGGTCTACCAGGCGGGGACGCTCTCCGGCAACCCTTTGGCGGTAGCCGCCGGACTGGCCATGCTACGAAGAATTGAACGGGAGAAGCCTTACGCGCGTCTTGAAACATTAGGCAAAAGCCTCGAGGCAGGACTCAAGATGGCCGGCGCGCGCGTCAACCGCGTCGGATCCATGTTTACGGTTTTCTTCGCAGACAGGGATGTGGTCGACTTCGATACCGCGAAAACCTGTAACACCCGACGATTCAATACATACTTTCACTCGATGCTTGACCAGGGTATTTATCTGCCACCGTCACAGTTTGAGGCGGCGTTCATTTCGGCTGCGCATACTGAAGGCGATATCAGTGAGACCATCGGCGCCGCTCGAAAGGCCCTGGTTTTAGGCTAAGCTATTTGGATTCAGTCATCTGAGGCCCGGAAGCCCTGCTTGTAAAAAAATGTTAAAAGACGCCGGCGCCGTAACTCATTTATCCCTGAGCACGTAAGTGCTAGTAGTTAATCGGGAGGTTTCTTGATGCGAAGGTTCTTATCTTTACTGATCTTATCCCTGATGGTTACCGCGACTGTATTGGGTGCACAGGGCGGGACAATGCGCCTGAAGGGAAAGGTCCTCGATTCGACCAGCCTTCCCATGGCAGCCACGACCGTCAAGGTTTATCAGGGCAACGCGGAACCCAAGGAAGGCGCGGCGGTCTTTAAGGAAGGTGTCACGGACAACAACGGTGATTTCGACCTGGAAGTCCCTCCCGGTGACTACTACATCGATATCTCGGCTCCGGACTTCAATTCCTTCAGGCAGGCGATCCGCGCCACGGCGACCACGCCACCGCTGGCCGTGACGCTTTCGGTGAAGGTTTTCGAGACGGTTGTGAACGTCGACAGCAACTCGGGTGAAGTCGGTATCGATTCCACCCAGAGCCTGACTACCGATACGATCACGGGTGATGCCCTTCTGGATCTTCCCGACAACGAAGAAGATTTGCTTGCGTACCTGACCGAACTGGCGGCTGCCCGCGGAATCGTCGACGGCGAATTGAATATCCGGATTGATGGATTCGAGAACACGGCCTTCCTGCCCAACCGCAGTGAGATTCAGGAAATCCGAATTGTGAACAATTCATTCGATGCCGGCGGCGGTGGCACGGGCCCCCGTATCGAGATCGTTACACGCCCGGGTACGGGTGTTTGGACCGGAAATGTCGGCTTCCAGTTCGCAGACGAATCCTTGAACGCCAAGCAGCCTCTGACGTCAGCCGACAGCTCCAAGCCCGCATCACAAACCCGAAACATCGATGCCCAGCTTCGTGGACCGATTCTCCCTGGCCGTATACAGGCGGTCTTCAATGTGCGGAATCAGGAAACTGAGGATGAAGGGAATGCGATTCGCGCCGTTGGCATCAATGGTCCCATTGATGAGGGCATCTCCCGTGTTCGGAAAGGTCGGACGTTCGCTTTCAGGCCGAACATCACGCTGAGCAAGAACCATCAGCTCAATACCAATTTCAGCTATAGCGACAGCAGAACGGATAACGGCGGCGTCGGTGGTTTTAACCTTCCCGAAAGAGGGACAAATCAAAAGTCTTACAACTGGTCGATTCAGATGACCGAGACGGCCAACCTGAAGCCGACATTAAGAAATGAATTCCGCGTTCAGATGCAGCGGCGGAATAACAGCACGGTACCCCTTACAAATGCCTACGCCGTAAACGTCCAGGACGCCTTCAATGGTGGTGGCGCGCCGAACCGCAATTCCAGTCTCGGAGAAGACTTCTTTGTCGGGAATACCGTCCGATGGCAGGCCTCCCGCACGGTAACCCTGACCATGGCGGGTGAGGCGAATTACCATAAGAGCCATAGCGATTCACGGAACAACTACCTGGGCACCTATACATTCTCCAGCTTGCACGACTATTGTTTCGCCACCGGGTTCATCGGCAGTGAATGTCAGAAGACCAAAGATATCGTGGACCAGACACCGGCGGGCGAGATCCCAACATTCCCCTCGGCGGCCGGACTGATTCCCATCACGGGCGTTCCCACCCAGTTCAGAATTACCGCGGGTAACCCGGTTATGGACGTGTCTCAGGCGGAGTTTGTCGGTTACCTTCAGGGCGAGTGGCGATTCAACCCGCGCGCTCAGTTGTCTTTCGGCGCCCGCTATCAGGCGCAGCAGCACCTTGACGATTACAACAACATCGCACCCACTATCGGCTTGTCCTATCAACTCAGCACCAAGCAAAACTGGCAAACCGTTCTTCGCGTCGGCGGACGCATGAACTACCAGACTTACAGCATGAACAACTGGGAACAGTTACTGCGCAACCAGGGTGCAGCGCCCCAGACGACATACCAGGTCCAGAATCCGACTTTTCCGATTCTCGATCTTTCAACGCTGGCCGAACTGGCCAACAACGCTCCAGCAACGGCCACGACACTTCGGACCCGCGCGGATGATTACGCGTCCGGATATTCAATACAGCCGTCGATCAGCGTGGACCAGAGCCTGCCCAGAGGGCATCGCCTGAGCTTCAATTTTCAGATCAACCGCGGTGTGCATCAGAACCGCAACCGGAATATTAACGCTCCATTCCCCGGAACGCAGTTGCCGACCGACATTCTCGCGATGCTGAATTTCAGATCGTCGGACCCGTTGGAGCAGGCTGCGGTGCGTGCGGAAGGCCGCGCGCTCGTCAACGCGATGCGGCCGGATCCGTTACTCGGTGACGTCATCCAGGCGGAATCCAGCGGCAGTTCGTTGGCGAAGAATTTTTCGATTCAATACCGTGCTAATAACAAGCGCATCCTCTGGCAACGCGTGATGATCGGCGGCACCGTTACCTGGAACATGAACTGGGCTCAGGATAACAATGCTACCGCCGTTAATAACTACGATCTCGCGGCGGAGTGGGGACGTTCCGGTCAGGACCAGCGCCATCGCGTTACGGCGACCGTCAATGTCCAGGTGCCCTGGAATCTCCGGTTCTCCGTGTCCTCTCTCGGATATACCTCCGGCCGTCCCTATACGATCACGACCGGAAGCGATTACAACGGAGACGGTACGAACAACGACCGTCCCCTGGGCGTCGGTCGGAATACGGAAACCGGTCCGAGCGCATTCAATGCGATCAACCTTAACGTGACGAAGCTCATTCCGCTGGGCGGCGCTCGCCGGCCTGTGCCTTCCAACGACTATGCCGAACCTCAACGCGGTGGCGGCGGCTTCGGCGGTGGTGGTGGCGGCGGCGGTTTTGGCGGTGGCGGCGGCAATCGTGGCGGCAACACGGGTCGGTCGATTGAACTCAGCGTCAGCGTGACCAACCTGCTGAACAGCACCATCCGTCAGGGGATCAGCGGTGTGTTGAGCTCACCCCTGTACGGTCAGCCAACAGGCGGTGGCCGTGGCCGAACAATGCAGCTGAGCCTCCGAACAAACCTCGGCCAGCTGTTCTAAGCAGTTCTAAGCTCTGAGTTTCCAGTTGTGAGTCAAATCGACCACAACTGGGAACTCAACACTAAATTTCTGCGGTAAGCCTGCGTAGCCTTTCCAGCCGACTCAGAATCCGTTTTCGCGCCAAGCCTTTTGATAGCCGAGGCGAATCTCCGAGAGTGCCGTGAAGGTATTCCGTTGTGGGATTTACCCATTCGTCCGGGGGCTGCGCAGAGAGAACCGTCGGGAAGACATCCTTGTGGTAACAGGAAAGACGGCCTCGCAGCCGTCTGGCTTGGCTGGCTTTCAGTCCATGACCCGCCCCGACCCGAACGGAACTCCCTGCTCGCAGCGTGTGTTCGCGTCCTTGCGGGTAATGCAGACCGCCGAGACGCCCCCCTGGGTTTAATAACAAGAGCATCGCAGCAGCCTCGATCCTCCCAGAATCGTCTGGGCGATCAAGAGGGAGAGCGATGAGCGCGGCCGTTAAATACTTGAAAACCTTGCCCGGCAGTTGAAATTTCCGTGACCCTCGGTGAGAATGGCCGCCGGAGGAGGCCGTATATATGCGTCTGACTGCGGGTCTTTTGATTCTCGTGATGGTCGCACCGCTCCTGGCGGGCGACGCGGAACAGGAACGATTGGATAGCAGCGCCGAGGCGTTGGAGGAGATTATGAACATTCCGGACGCGCTTCCCCAGGAGCTCATTCACAAAGCCGAATGCGTGGCTATCATGCCGTCGGTGAAGAAGTTCGCTCTTGGGTTCGGTGGGAGTTATGGAAAGGGTGCCCTCGTTTGCCGATCCGGGGCCAACTTCACAGGAGCCTGGGGCGCGCCCGCCATGTATCGCCTCGAAGGGGCGAGTATCGGCTTTCAACTCGGGGGGCAGGCGGCGGATTACGTGCTGCTGGTCATGAATCCGAAGGGCGTCGAATCCCTGCTGAAGAGCAAGGTCAAGCTGGGAGCCGACGCGGCAGTTGCTGCCGGCCCGAAGGGACGCAACGCTATGGCTGCGACCGACGCGTACATGCGCGCGGAAATCCTGACCTACTCCAGGTCCCGTGGTTTATTCGCCGGCGTTTCACTGGAGGGATCGACCCTGCGCCAGGACAACGGAGCCAACGAGAAGCTCTACGGACAGAAGGACGTCTCGGCCAAGGACATCATCATGGGTGGTAAGGGCGGCGGTGGACACCGTATTTCCGGATTGCTTCAAAAGGCATCACCCACGAACCAATCCGATCCGGCATCGATAAGAAAGTAGATCAGGGCTCCGGGCTGATGCGGACTTCGAGGTCCGCATCAGCCGTATCGAGCACAACCGACTGGCTGACGACACCTACAGCGTACGCAACGATTTCCAGAACGTAGTTGCCCGGCAGAAGCCGAGGTACCTCAAAGCGACCTTCTGCTCCGAGAGAAATCGCCATGGATTGGTCTTTGTTCACCACAACTTTCCCCGCATCCAGCGCCTGACCCGTCCCGCCATCAACAACACGGCCGCGAATGGTGGCGAGGGGAAGGCGTGTATTCGGCGTCAGATTGCCTGCCGGTTTCGGTGTTACAGGCCCACCGGTCGCCAACGGAACAACCGAAGTCACTTCCAGTTCGAGGTTTGAGTAATCTGCTTCACCGACGACAATGGACGCTCCGAGCGCGCGTTCCATCCCGGGATTGTCGAGCGTCACAACCGTATGACGCCCGGGCGGAATTCCGAAAAACTCGAATGCCCCATCGGGGTACAGAGTTCCAGGCACTCCGGAAATGTAAACGGATCTGTTGGTATCGCCCACGAAGCGTCCTGAAACGCGCGCGCCCGGACGTGCCGCCATTGGGGCGCGTTGCGGGACAATCGAGATGGCCTGGCCCACCGGTACGGAGGCCGCTCGCGGCGCAATCGGGACCAACGGCGCCAGTTGCAGGGGATCGATCGTCAAGTCGGTCGGGCCAAAGGTGAAAGACTTCACCGAATAACCCTCGGGGAGATTCGCAATAGTGGCTCGATATTCGGTGTTGGGGACGGTAACGCTCGCGGAGACCAATGGACGTTCGATTCGCGCACTACCGGTCCGCGATAACCGCAGCACCGGGAACCAGCCCGATGCGAACATCGGAACTTTCCCACCGTCTTCCATCCGCGTCTGTATCGGGATTACCCACGATGGCGCCGCGCTTCCTGGCGAAAGTGCTCGTCCCACGCTGACGTTGTTCAGGGCAAAGTCGATACCGGGAACTGTTAAACCCGGGGTAACTAGAATTACCACCCCTTCATCCGGCGTAACCACTCCGGGATAGAACGTCGGCGCATCGAGACGCCCGGCAACAACGTAATAGCGGCCCGGCGGAATATTCTCGAGCCGGAACCGCCCGGAAGCATCGGTTTCCGCTATTGCAGAGAGTGAAGAGGACTGTGACAGATCCGTGAGTTCCTCGGGCTTCGCCAGCGCGGAAACGCGAACACCCGCAGCCGGTGCACCCGTAGCGGATTTCAGGGTGCCCGTCACGGTCCCTCCCTGATTCGGCGATACCGGGATACCCTGCGTCCCCACCATCAAGGCGCTAGCCAGGAGAAAAGTGATCACGATGCCGGATAGCATAGTGCGCCGCCGTCGACAGGAAAACCTGGAAATAAGATTTCGAAATCTGAATCATCGATTCCGGCACCCTTTGACTTGTGCCTCTCTCTGGGAGTTAAATGCTGCCGTTTGGATCGCCTTTACCGCAGACAAAAGGAGAGTGTTTATGAAGTCGAAAGGAATGTTGCTGACAGCGCTGGGTTGCCTTGGGGCGATGACGATCTTCGGTCAGGCGCCCGCACCGCAGCAGGGGCCCGGTGTTCAAGCCCCGCAGGATTCCCGATACGCGGAATTCAGAGCTTCAAAGTGCACACCTCCTCCTGCAGCGGCGGGAGGCGGAGCCCGAGGCCCTGCGGCCCCGGGCGCGGCGGGTGCCGGAGCTCGTGGTCCTGCTGCTCCTGCGGGTCCTCCGGCTCACCGGGAATACACGGTGACGGAGATCCCCGGGGTTATCGCTGCAGGACAGCGATGGAAGTCCATCTGGACCGGTACGGGGAACAATGCGGACGGTCCTATCGCGACAGCAGACGGCGGCTTGCTGGTTGCACAGAACACCAACAGCACGGTCATGAAGATCGACAAGGACAACAAGGTGTCGATCGCGTACCGTGACACCAATACCGGCGGCGCTCTGGCGCAGAGCAAGAGTGGCGCGCTGTTCATGGTCTCCAGAGGATTCCCCACCTCTGTTATTCAACTCGAGCCGACGCGCCGGACTCTTACGGATATGTACAATGGACAGCCGCTGGATTGCATCGGTGGAGTGATTAACGACCTCACCGCGGACAGCAAGGGCGGGGTCTACTTCACGATGGGCGGTGTTTACTACGCCAATCCGAAGGGTGTCGTCACCAAGTACGGCACGCTGACCGGAGTCAACGGAATCATTCTCAGCCCGGACGAGAAGACCCTCTACGTCACGGGGCGAATTCCCGCACCGGCTGCGCCGCCTGCGGCGGGTGCAGCTGGCGCTGCGCCGGCTGGAGGTCGTGGTGGTGGCGGCGGTGGAGGAGGTCTTGTCGCATTTGACGTCCAGGCCGATGGATCACTCACGAATGAGCGGCAGTTCGCTCAGGTCGGTGGCGACGGGACGACGGTCGACTCTCAGGGCCGAATCTACACAACCACGGGCGGCCAGGCCGGCGATATTCAGGTCATCTCACCGGACGGCAAGGTCCTCGGTTCAATTCCCCTGCCGATGAATTTCATCACGGTGGCTTTCAGCGGACCGGACAAGAAGACTCTTTATGGCATTTTCAACAATCGGGAATACGACGAGATTTTTACGATCCAGATGATCGCGCAAGGCTACAAGGATCGAGCGAAATAGCATCGAAGGAGCAATTCACATGAAACGATACATCCCGACACTAGTCGCCTGCCTGCTGCTCTGGGGAATTACCTCGCTGCACGCGCAGGATGTGACTATTACCAACGCGCGCATCATCGTCGCGAATGGAAATGTCATCGATCGTGGATCCATTGTCGTGCGCGGCGGGAAGATCGTTTCGGTCGCGCCTGGCGCCCCGTCGGCAACGAGCGGCCAGACCATCGATGCGAAGGGGATGACAGCTATGCCCGGTTACATCGATGCGCACCGTCATATCAATACCGGGCCGAATGAAAAGACGCAGATGCAAGCGCAGCTCGAAGCCGGATACACTACCATCCTTTCCGGAGGCGGCCCCGCGGAAGGCAACATCACGCTGCGGGATCGCATTGAGAAGGGCGAGATAAATGGACCGCGCATCATTCCGTCGGGATCCCTCAGGCTGAACAATCAGACACCCGAGTCGGCACGCGCCGAAATCCAGA
>DASTBJ010000048.1:0-2320 GCA_035712125.1 Terriglobia bacterium | reverse complement strand
AGTATCGTTCATCCTGCCATCAAGCAGCGCCAGAACGAGTTTCTCACTCAGGCGGCCGCTGACGACGCACGTGCCATCGGAATCGTTGAAGCCGCACTGATCGTCGAAGTAGGAACTTACCGGGACTACGACAAGCTGATTGTTGTGACATGCTCGCCGAAGGTGCAGCGCGAGCGCCTGCGGGAACGCTCTGGACTGACTCCCGAACAAATCGAAAGCCGCATCGCATCCCAGATGCCGATGGAAGAAAAGGTGAAGGTCGCGGACTTCGTCATCGATAACTCCGGAGATATTGGCATCACGCGCCAGCAGGTCGAAGAGGTATACCGTCAGTTGCGCGCTATCGCATGAAAGGACTTTGCCGGTGAGTTTAACCCGTCATCTCACGGTGACGTTGTTCCTCAGCGCCTTTCTGCTCTTCTGTTGCCAGCCCATGGTGGGCAAGATGATATTGCCGTCGCTTGGCGGCGCCGCCTCCGTATGGACGACGTGCGTCCTGTTCTTTCAGGGAATGCTGTTTGCGGGCTATCTATATGCCTATTTGCTCGGAAAGTTCGCAAGCCCGAAGGGACAGTTCGTCATCCACATTTTGCTGCTGGCTTCGGCTTTTCTCGTGCTACCGATCCGCTTTGGCGACGGCACACCGGTCGGTGGGACTTCTCCGGTAGCGTGGGAGCTTGGCCAATTGATACATGGCGTCGCGCTCCCTTTCTTTGTGGTTTCGACTACGGCGCCACTCTTGCAAAGCTGGTTCTCATGGACGAACGATCCGGCCGCGCGAGATCCCTACTTTCTTTACGCTGCGAGCAATGTCGGCAGCCTGTCGGCCCTCCTCCTGTATCCCTTTATATTTGATCCCATGTTTGGAGTCTCCCGGCAAAGTCATGCATGGCTCGTTGGCTACGTGTTACTGCTTATCCTGGTGCTGATCGCCATATCCGAATTCTGGAAACTGAAGACACGTGTTGACGAACCCGGCCATGCGTCCGCCCCATCCTACACAGTGAGGTTCACATGGCTGGCGGCGGCGTTTGTTCCGTCCGCATTGATGCTGGCCGTCACGAGCCATCTTTCGACGAATCTCGCGGTAGTCCCTTTTCTGTGGACGTTGCCCCTGGCGACTTACCTGCTCACGTTCATTCTGGCGTTTGGCCGCCGCCTGCGAATATCCGCCGAACACATCTCCGCCGTGGCGCCCGCGCTCCTCTTGGTTTTGATTCCAATTCTCACTGTGGGACCCATTCGCAATCCGGTCGTCTATCTCGGATTGCTGACCGCGCACCTTCTGCTTCTGTTCGTCGGAGGCCTTCTGGGGCATACCATGCTGGCTGGCCGTCGTCCTGTTCCGACGCACCTCGCGGAGTACTACGTGTGGATTGCAGTGGGCGGTGTCCTTGGGGGTGCGTTTGCCGCAGTTGTCGCACCCCAGGTGTTCAGTACCGTCCTGGAGTATCCGCTGCTTGTGGCCACCCTGGCATTTTTCCGTTGTGGTCAGGACACCCGGCGAAGCCTTTGGGACTTGTGGTTCGTGGGGCTCCTGGCGTTGCTGGCCACGGCGGGTTGGGGCCTCTCAAAATGGTATGACGTCGACCTGCAGAACGATCTTATTTTCCGCGTCCTCGGATATATGGCGTTTGCACTGGCTGCGTTCGTGTTCTATCGGCGAAGGTGGTTGTTTGCGGGCGTTGTCGCGGGCGCTGTGGTGGGGTTTCTTCTTCTTGAGCCGTTCTTCGCAGATGATGATCGCCTCTACGTGGCCCGCAACTTCTTCGGGGTAAAAAAAGTCGTGTTCGAGCCCGACTTCAACCAGCGCAAGCTGCTTCACGGGGATACCCTGCATGGTCTGGAGATCCTCGATCCAGCAATGAAGGGGATGCCGACTTCCTACTACACGTTGAGCGGCCCGCTTGGCAACGTCATGACCCTGATGGCTGATCGTCCGAATCAGCGCATTGGTGTGGTGGGTCTCGGATCCGGGACGATTGCGGCTTACACTCAACCGAACCGCCACATCACCTTTTTCGAGATCGATCCTCAGATGGAAAGTATTGCGAGGGGGTATTTTTCGTTTTTGCCGAGATGCGGCGACCGGTGTGACATCGTGTTGGGTGATGGGCGTCTTTCCATGATTCAGATGCCCGACCAGACATTCGATCTCCTCATTCTTGATGCCTTCAACTCTGATGCAATTCCGGCGCATCTGTTGTCTCGGGAAGCAGTGGCAATCTATCGGCGCAAACTGAAGCCCGATGGAGCCATCTTGTTTCACGTCTCCAACCGATACCTCCGCATTCGCGACCTCGTCGCAGCTCTGACGTTT
>DASTBJ010000047.1:0-11545 GCA_035712125.1 Terriglobia bacterium | reverse complement strand
ACTCCAGCCACGGTGCGTCCAACGCCACGAACCTCGGACGGCAAGCCCGATTTCACCGGCGTCTATCAGGGAGGGAGCACGAAACGTGGAGATTGGGATTTTCAGATGCCCGGCGAACAGCCTGGCGTTCCGACTGCCGCGACACAAGCTGCACTCCCTTCGCAACCCCGTCGCGAACCGATTCCCTTTCAGCCCTGGGCTCGCGAAAAGGCGCAGGAATTCGTCAATCTGCGTTCGATCAATGATCCCACGAGCCGATGCCTTCCCGGTCCGGGCACTCGCTCGCACAGCGTGTCTCTGTTTCCGATTCAGTTTGTTCAGACGCCAAAGCAGATCGTCATTCTGTACGAGTACTTCAATGTGTTTCGACTAATCCCTCTTGACGAGAAAAAACACCCCGATGATCTGGAGCCGTCATTCCTGGGGCACTCGATTGGACACTGGGAAGGAAACACTCTCGTTGTCGATGTAGTGGGATTCAACGACAAGGGATGGGTGCTTTCCGGGGGAATCTTCCACTCCGACGCACTGCACATCACCGAGCGGTACACACGAGTGGATCACGACACGATCCAGTACGAAGCGACGATTGAAGACCCGAAAGTCTTCACACAACCGTTCAAGACCTCAACAACCCTCATGCTTCGAGAAGGCACGCGCCTTCGCGAATACATCTGTCCTGAAAACAACGAAGACGTCCAGCGTCTCGAGAAACTTCTCGAAAACCCGGAGCTCTTCAGAAGAACACCACCGGGTCAAAAGCCGAACCCGTAGTTCGCCGGTCCCTTGCTTCTACTGCGCGGACCAGCGCTGCAGCGCTGCTATCCCGCAAAAGTATCCCGAACCAGGAGAACCAGGCCAGGAGACGCAGGAGTGGAACATGCGAGGATATGAGGTTATGACGTTACTGGAGTTCCTCAGTAGTCTTCGCGTAACGTTTTCCAAATTGGAACTCTTCGCTATGATGTGTTCGTCTTTCAACCATGCGATCTGATGACGAATCCGACATCACTCAGTGGCAGTCCACCGCGCCGGAGGGGCTCGGGCCTGGGGACACGATCGGCCCGTACCGAATAGAGAGCATGATTGGGCGCGGCGGTATGGGATCGGTCTTCCGGGCTGTCGATTCGCGCCTTAACCGCAAGGTCGCGGTGAAGCTGTGCGATGCACGATTTGCTGAACGGTTCGAACGAGAAGCCAAAGCGATCTCCGCTCTCAATCATCCTCACATTTGCACACTGTACGACATCGGCCCGAACTACCTGGTGATGGAGTTGATCGAGGGAGAGACGCTTGCCTCGAAGATCCGGCAGGGGCCGATGCGTTTGGAAGATGTGCTTCGCTATGGTGCGGAGATCGCAGATGCCCTGAGCGAGGCCCACGCCGCCGGCATCATCCATCGTGACTTGAAGCCCGGCAACATCATGGTGACGGGTCGCGGGATAAAAGTGCTCGACTTCGGTCTCGCTAAGGAAGCGGGACCCGGCATTGATTGGACGCAAAGCTTTCCCCTCGCGGGGACGCCCGCGTACATGGCTCCTGAACAGATCCGCGGAGGCGTGAATCCGCGCACGGACCTCTTCTCCCTCGGGCTGATCCTGTTTGAAATGGTCACTGGACGCCTTCCGTTTCCAGGCGCTTCACTGGGTAATATGCTGGCCAGTGATGACTCCGCTATCATCCCGAGTCCTTCGCGCTTCAGAGATGCAACGTTTTCGCCGCTCGATCCGCTGATCTCCAACCTCCTGGCTGCGACTCCCGAGAAGCGCATATCGAGTGCGTCCGTCGTGCGCGACACATTAAGGTCGTTGGATTCACCGACGATCGGCAACCGGAAAGTCATGAAAGTCGTGGTTGCAGCTGTCGTTCTTGCTGTTGCCATTACGGGCGCGGCATTGTGGTGGATGGTGAAGTCGAAGCAGCCGATCCGGTGGGAAGTCGCCAGTCTCGTCGAGTTCCTGCCTTCACCCAACGCCAAAGTGGATCCTGCCTTTTCCCCTGACTGTTCGCTGTTGGCCTTTTCATGGTCGGGGAAGGCGGGTGACAAGCCGGGAATCTATGTCGCATCCGTCTCCGGTGGAGAACCCAGGCAGTTGACCGAAACTGACGGGCGGGATGCCTCGCCGTCATGGTCTCGAGATGGAACGCAGATCGCGTTTCAGCGAGTCCATCAGGGACGGCCCAGCCAGCTCATGCTCGTGGACGCAACGGATGGCTCTATCAAGGTGCTGCGGGAAGTGACCCTCGCCTCGGACATATCAACGACCGAACTTGCCTGGACAGGTGACGGCAAGGGCCTGGTCGTTGCGATGCGCGATCCGGAAACGCAAGGCGAGGACTTGTTTCGGGTCAGTCTTGGCGGTGGCGCCCCTCAACGCGTTCTCAAGGCGGGCAAAACAAGTCGTTCAAACCCTTCTGTTTCTCCGGACGGAACGTGGCTCAGTTATGTGGACAACTACGTCGTTCACGTGCAACGGGTCGCTTCTGACGGCTCGTTACAGGGAGATCCTCTGGCTATCAGCGGCGAAGGAGAATGCTGCATTGAGTCACTCCGGTGGAGCCCGGACAACAGTCGACTGCTGTTTCTCTCGGGAAACAGACGCCGCATCCTGGTTTGGGATGCAGCCGGACGAAACGTTTCGACAGCCTACGTCGCGCCTTTTGGACTCCAGGCGATGTCCGCATGCGGTGCCGGTAGTGATCCGCCGCGAGTGGCATTCTCTGTATCCGCGGGTCAGATGGAGATGAGAACACTGGAACTGCTGGACCAGGGAAGGAAGGCTGGATCGAATCAGTTGATATCCAGGGGCCCGCTCTCCGGCGCGTATTCGCGAGACGGTCGGTGGATCGCGTTCGCTCAAAGCGGGGATCTGTGGATGGCCGACGCCGAAGGTCGTCAGGCACGTCGTTTGACCACATCTGGGGGCTTTTTGCGAGAGCCGCTGTGGTCACGTGATGGCCGGCACATTGCGTTTCATTCCAGAAGAACAGCCGGCAACCCGCAAATCTACATCCTCGACCTCGATCCCGCCGCAGTAATGGCGCGATCCCCAGACGCCGCTCCGAACAATCCATTAAGGAGACTCGTGGAAACCAGTTACCCACTTGTCAGCCCCCAGTGGTCCTCCGACGGAAACTACTTATTCGCTACGAGTCCACCCAGGCTCAAGCGAATACCTGCGTCCGGCGGGGAAGTTGAGGATCTCTTCGAGAGTGCTGCCTCGCGACTGGATCCTTCGGGCCGGTATATCTATTACTTCAAGACGAACCAGAGCGGTCTCTTTAAGCGATCGTTGGATGGCGATTTACGCTACAACCCGGAAGAACGCGTTCTTAACGACGGATTTTCCGGGGCGGGTTTCGATGTAACTGAGAATGGTGTCATATATATCGGTCTCGACAAGGCCGGTAATCCTGAAGCGATTCGGTTCTATGACTTTGGCCTGAAGCGCTCCTTCGATCTTGCTCCGGCACCGCCACCCGGAGGGTCGATGCTCACGCTCCGGGTTTCCCCCGATGGGCGTCGCCTTCTTTACGACACACCGGACCAAGCCGCCGGAAACTTGATGCTGATGCAGTTCCGAAACCCGTCCTGAGCGGGGGGTACGCAGACGTGTGAAGGACGGAGGAAGAGGGATACGTTGTGCCTCTGCGCATTCATTCTCCGTAACTTAACTTACTGACTTTCTGAAGTTGAAGACGCCCGCGCCCATGAATCTCAAGGAAGGTTTGTGCATATCAACGAGGGCGAGAAAAAGACCTTCTCGCATTGACGCCCATCCCCTGAAGCAAGCTTCACCGCGGGTCTTCTGAGAACCTACAAGGCGCCCCAGACGTCGAGAAGCCGTCTGAAAACTGAGTGCGGGATTCTTCGCAAAGGGTCGGAAGTTGGTCTCGGAGTTGCACCATGCTGGCGTTATGGAGCAGAAGAGATCTTTGTCGGATCAATTGGAAGATCGGCTGATTGAGTTTGCGGCTCGAATTGTGACGTTCTCGACAGAGCTTGGAGGGACGCCAGCAGGAAAGCATATCGCGATGCAAATGCTGCGTTCTGGCACGGCTCCAGCTCCCAATTATGCTGAAGCGCGAGGAGCCGAGAGCCGCGCGGACTTCATTCACAAACTGGGAATTGTTCAGAAAGAACTAAATGAAACAAGCGTCTGGCTACGAATCCTTTTGAAAACTGTCGCGGAAAACCGGGAAAACATTGTCGCGATTCTCGCGGAAAATCAGGAACTGTGCAGGATCGTCGGCGCATCCGTACGTACGGCAAAAGCGGCATGCGGTAAGGAACGTTCGGCGAACGAAGTGAGCCGCTCCATCGATAACAACTAACAATTATCCGGTAACCAATAACAAAGCATTGTGAGGGAAGAGTGAAAGAAAGCTTTGTTAATTGTTATCGGATAATTGTTAGCTGTTATCGATAAGGAACGGAGGAAGAGGGATTCGAACCCCCGAGACGGTTCCCCGTCTAACGGTTTTCAAGACCGCCGCCTTCAACCACTCGGCCATTCCTCCGTTCGTGAGAATAGCATTGATTCCCGCGGCTAGGTCAGGGATCCCAGCGCCGGATCGACCTTCTCATTGCCGGGCTTCTTTCCGTCCAGGATACACGCGACGTTCATATCACCCATCACATTGATCGTCGTACGGCAGCGGTCGAGGAACCAGTCTACGGGCAGGAGCAGCGCGATATAACCCGTGGGGAGGTTGACGGCGGAGAACACCAGCGTCATGGTCACGAGTCCGGCTTCGGGAATACCCGCTGCGCCCACCGACGCCACAACGCTCGTCAGCACCACCATGGCCTGTTGAGTCAGCGACAAATCGATCCCGGTCATCTGCGCGATGAACAGCGCGGCCATAGCTTCGTACAGGGCAGTTCCGTCGTTATTGAAATTGGAGCCGACCAGAGCGCCAAGGCTTGCGGATTCTTCCCGCAAACCAACTTTGTTTCGCAGCGATGCGTAAGTCACCGGCATCGTCGCTGTCGAGCTGGCCGTGGAAAACGCCATCGCGAGTGCGTCCCTCGTTCCTTTTACCAGGTGTACCGGCCGCACCCAGGATGCGACGCGGATCCGTGTAAGGTAGTAAACCGCCTGAATGCCAAGCGCAACCAGCACCGCGACGATAAACCACCCCAGCGCGACGAAGGGCCGGAAACCCTGAGTCCCCACGACAAAAGCGACTTTGCAAAAGACCGCGAGCGGAACCAATGCAATGATCCAATGAAGAACAATCAGAATCAGGTCGAAAGCCGTATCCAGAACGGCCAGCACTTGCGGTTTGCGTACGGTCCCCAGTTTTCTTGCGGCGAGACTGAACGTGACCGCGATAATGATGACACCGATAACATTGTTATCAACAAGCGGCCGAACTAGGCTCGCCGGAACGTTGTCCAACAACTGCAGCAACGGATTGCCGGTGATGTTCGGCGCTTCGCCGGGCGGAAGTGACGCATGCTGGCCGGGACGCACGATGTTCGCCACGAGCAGTCCGACAAAGATCGCCACCATCGTGTTGAGCGCGAGCAGGAAGAACATCCTGCCCGCCAGCTTGCCGCGAACGTTCGCGCCCAGCAGAGCCCGTGAAACGGCGACCAGAATCAATGGCGGAGCGATAGCTCCGAGAAGCCGCAGAATCATTCTCGCCGGAATGTCGAAATGCGGCGCCCATGTTGCAGGCAACAACAGTCCGGCGCCCACTCCAAGGCCGAGCGCAATCACAATCCGCACGTAAAGCGGCATCCGAAGCAGCGAGTTCATGCCCGTAATGATGGGCCATCTGCTGCACGGATTGCAGTCATAATGTCTCGCACATGAATCTCGTGCTGCTCGAGCCTTCCGATTTTATCGAACAGAATCGCGTGCGGATGCATGGCCGACGGCTGCTGCACATCATCCAGGTTCACCAGGGTACTGAGGGCAAACGTCTCCGTGTTGGGCTTGTAAACGGAATGGTCGGGGAAGGCCAGATCGATAGGATCGATGCGACTGCTCTTGAAATGTCGATTCAGCTAACGGACAATCCGCCGCAGCCTCTTCCCATTCGGCTGGTCCTGGCCTTGCCGCGTCCCAAGGTTCTGAATCGGACGATTGCTGCCGCCGCCTCGATGGGAATTCCGGAGATTGACATCATCAACAGCTGGCGGGTGGAGAAAGCGTACTGGAACAGTCCGCGCCTATCCGAAGGCAACCTTCGCCTACAATCTGTTCTTGGTCTCGAACAGGCAGGGACCACAACTCTTCCCACTATTCGCCTGCATAAACTTTTCGCGCCCTTCGTGCGCGAAAAACTCGCGGTCGAACTGAACGGAAAAGTAGCGTTGCTCGCTCATCCGGAGGCGCGGGTCGAGGCGCCGCGCTGCGTCTCGGGAAGTGTGGTTCTCGCGATCGGGCCGGAAGGAGGATTCATCGACCGTGAAATCGAAACCTTTCGCGAGATCGGCTTCATCGAAGTCTCTCTGGGTCCCCGGATTCTTCGCGTTGAGACTGCGCTGGCGTTCCTGATGGGTCGCTTATTCTAGCGGCCGGCCCCCGCGTCGAGTCCATTCAACCCGTTCTTGTACAACGGGTCCATGGCCGCAAGATCGGATCGATAACTCACCGTATTGGCCGTGGGAAAATTCGCAGGCACCTTCTGCGTAACCTTCCCGGTCGCCGCCCATTCCGTTCCCCGCTGGAATGTCACGACAAAGCCCACGGAGCTGAGCGCATTGATGTCATGCCCAAGAGTGGTGTGGAACACGCGACCCTTGCCATACGAGAGCGCCATCAGCATGGGCTCGTCACGGCCGGTACCACTGTTAGCAGGATCGGACCAGGCCGTTGCCAGAACCGACATATTCTTTCCGGGACCGCGCAGCGTCGCGTAGAGCTCATCGCCTTGATGCATCCACGTTTTTGGCAAACCATTCGTGACCGGATGGTTTTCACGAACGGTAATCAGAAAGGGTGTCCGGCGCCCATGACTTCCCGCGCGGCCCGCAGAGGTATCCGACATGAGTTTGCCATCCTTGTAGTACCAGAGCGGACCCGCCGACGCGCTGCGATTACGCCATCCGCCAACACCGATCATTTCATTAAAAGCGACCCAGTTCGGAAATGCATTGTCGGCGGCGTGCACACTGACCATGCCGCCGCCATCCTGCATGTATTTTTCGAAAGACGCCTTCAAAGCCGCCGGCCACCGGTCATCAGGCGCGTCGTAATTGAAAACGACGACCTTGTATTTCGCAAAGTCAGGTTGGAATGCGCTGAAATCGCCGCCCGCAGCCGGTGCGGTCACAACTTCCACCTGGAAGAGCCCGGTCTCGTCGAGCTGTTTCTTGAGGACGGGCGTAGTGAGCCGCCACTGGTGATAGGTCCCCGCCGACTCTCCGTCGAGAAGCATGACTCGTATTGGATCCGCGGCATGAGACGAGAAAGCAAGGAGCAAGAGGCTACAGGCCACTAGCAGGAAACCCGATCTCAGAACCGTCCTTCGTTTCGTCATGCGCTCACTCCTGTGCTTTTCTATATGGTGCTTTATGGCAACGCGAAGGCGTAAAGCGCGTTGCCCCCACCCACGAGAACGTACTGCTTCCCGTCGAGCTGATAGGTTACGGGGGAATTTCCAACCCTGCCGATATTTTCGTGCCATAGCGTCGTCCCGTCGCTTGTCCGGAGCGCCATAACATTGCCGGAGACATCACCACTGAACGTGACACCGGTTGCCGTCGTCAGCACGCCCGCTGCGCCAGCCCCATCTCCAATAGGATGGTTCCACACGATATTCCCTGTTCTGTAATCGATCGCACGGAGGTAGGCTTTGCCTGCGATGTTGTAATCCGCGCCTGCCCAGCCATACGCACCATGGGCAGGCTTGAAGAAGTAGATGCCGTAACCATCGTGAGCACTGACGATGAGGAGTCCCGTTCGCGGATCAAAACTCGGAGAGCGATAGTTGGTACCGCCATTTTCATTGGGCGCCACGAGTACGCCATCGGGAGTCGGCTCCTTGGCCGGATCCGGAATGGGTCTTCCATCCTTGTCGAGCCCCTTCGCCCAATTGACCGTTGCGAAAGGCTTCGTCAGCAGGTTCTTCCCGTTAGTCCGGTCCAGTACGAAGAAGTAGCCGTTGCGTGATGCCTGGATGACCATCTTCCGAGGCGTGCCATTGAAGTCGCCATCAACGAGAACGGGAACTTCAGCCGCGTCCCAGTCATGAGTATCGTGTGGCGAGACCTGATATCCCCAGACCAGCTTTCCCGTATCCGGGTTCAGCGCCACGATGCTGCAAGTCCACGGATTATCGCCGGGTCGGGCAGGCCCGTTAAGCACCGGGGTCGGATTGCCGGTGCCGACGTAAACGAGGTTAAGTTCGGGATCGTAGGTGCCGGTCATCCACATCTGGCCACCGGTTGCACCACCGCTCGGCGGATCCGCAACACCCGGAGGCGGAGTGCTATAGAAGATCCATTGTGTTTTTCCCGTTTCCGCGTCGACAGACTTCAGCTGACCCGGCAGGTTGTCGAAATCGCCGGAAACGCCGACCATCACGTGATTGCGGACAACCAGAGGAGCATTCGTGGACCAGTATCCTCTACGCGAATCCGCAATGACGACATCCCACTTGATCTTGCCGTCTTTGGCGTTGAACGCGATCAGATGAGCATCGGGTGTGGTCAGGTAGACCGAATCCTTATAGACAGCGACTCCCCGATGGCCAATATGAAACGCATCGTTGCGAGGATGGGTGTAGTGCCACAGTTCCTTCGCCGTTCGGGCATCGATAGCCCAGAGATTGTCCGCCGACGTGATGTACAGGATGCCGTCGGCCAGAATCGGCGTGCTCTTGACGGACTGTGTTCCCGCCTGAAATCGCCATACCTGCTTCAGCTGACTCACATTTTGCGGAGTAATTTGCGTGAGCGCGCTGTGGCGACGTCCGGAGTAGTCGCCGTGATAGGTCAGCCAGCTGTTTGCGGGCGGCTTGAGCAGCAGTGCCGGATCCACCCCCTGCGCTGCGAGCAGAACTCCGAGTCCAACGACCATTCCCAATCCGGCGAGATAGCGCATCCGAGAACTCCTTTATCCCTTATCGCAGCGTCTGAAGATACGCGAAGACATTGTGCATGTCGGCATCGGTGTACTTGCCGAGTTGCTCAAAGTGTCCTGCAAGCGGATCTTCGACTGTGAACTTTGCCTCATTGGTTTTCCATGTGCGAGACGCCCCTGCCTGATCCGTCATGACGATCCCAAACTCATCTCGGGATACCAGCGTTCCATTGATAACTTCGCCATTCGGCAGCGTGACCGTGACCTTGCCAGGCTTCGGTGCCGGCCGGCCGAAGGTTGGATAAAGCATCCGTTGCAGCAGAACGAGTCCCTGAAACCGAGTGGCAATTCCGGCCAGGTCACCCGTTGGCGAATGGCACTTCGAGCAATTCCCGGCTCCGTTGAAATACCGTTCTCCCGCGTCTCGATTGCCGGTCTGAAGATCCGCAACATCCACAGAACGCCGGCCCCCACCCAACGTTTCGGCCGCCGTCTTCTGGTTGTGAATGAAAGCAACGATCGCGCCCATGTCCGTCGCACTCAGATCGAAACGAGGCATGCCCTTGTCGGCACGTCCGTTTCGCACGACCTGCCCGATCTTGTCTCCACGCAAATCTTCGGCAACCACGGCGGATCGCGTCAAGTCGGGCCCGTCATCGCTTCCTCTGGCGTCACGTCCGTGGCACTGGCCACATTGCGAGGCGAAAAGAACCTGCCCTGTCTGTACTTGCTCTTGCGGATAGGATTGCGGATTCACGGTCGCGGGCAGGCGCCGTGATGCCGGGCTTGGCGCCTGAGGGCCCGGAGTCTGCGACAGACCGACAGCGCCGCTTGCCATCAACAGAGAAACAGACAGCCAGAGAGGTTTGTTCATGGTGGCAGCAATACTCTACGAAAACGAAGGCAAAATGCAAATGGGAGTCGGTCGAAAATCAAAATGCAAATCCGGCCATTAAACGTTTATTCTCACGGGCCATGCGCATTCGAAACTTTGAGCCCAGGTTCATGAAGATCGGAGTGCTCACAGCAGCGCTCCAGGAATTGACACCCCGAAAAGTTCGCGACAAAGATCCGGACCGCGCGATCGAAGAGTGGCTGGATTTTGCGAAGGAACTGGAAGTCGACTACATCCAGCTTTCCGCAGCACTGCATCCATCCGAAGCCGATGTCCCGCCCGAGGCGATGCTCGATCCCGTTGCGAACACACTGGACCTGCGAAAGCCGTTCGACAAGATGCGCGCCAAACGCGTTGCTGCAGCGATCAAATCCGCAGGGATCGGATTGTCCGATATCGCCTATTTCGACAACATGCTTCATCACGATCCCGATGTTCGGAAAAAGAAAATGGACTTCATGCTGCGCGTTTTCGACGCAGCGGTCCTCCTCGGCACGGATGCAGTGTGCGGTTTTGTGGGCCGCAACCAGGAGCACAGCATGGAGCAGAACCTCGACGACTTTGAAGAAAACTTTGTTCCCCTGCTCAAGAAGGCGAAGGATCGAGGCCTGACGTTTCGCGTGGAGCAGTGCCCTATGCCGGGCTGGACGACAGGCGACAACTTTCATAACAACATCGGCTATACCCCCGGCGCATGGATTGCTCTCCACCGGATTTGCGCGCGGCATGGCGTGGGCGATCAACTTCGGATTCACTACGACCCGTCGCACGCCATTCTGATGGGGCAGGACACGCGCTCGCTTTTCCAGTATCTGAAAGACGAAGGCTACGGCTTCCTGATCGGCGGGTTTCACGTAAAAGGACAGGTGGTTGATTCGAAAGGTGTATCCGCGTGGGGCTACGGGGGGCAAACCCTTGGACGCGGAGACTGGGTCAAGGGGAAGCCTTCAAAGAATCCGGCGGATCACCTCAACGCCTGGAAGAAGCAGGTCGTGTTGTGCGAACACGAACTTCCGGGTACAGCGCGCCACGATCCGCTCGCCTACCTGCAAAATCGCACCGTCGACTGGCTGGATCACCAGCTGGCGGCGCGAGAACTTCTCCCGCTGGATCCGGCGAAGACGCACCTCATCGTTGAACATGAGTACCCCCGAGCGCGCATCCAGGATCGCGAAAAATTGAAGCCGATCCTGAAGGGATCCATCGCCTTCACGCGGAGAATTGATCAGGCCGCGGCGTGCATGTATGCCCTTCAAATGGAAGTACTCGCGGCGCAGAAAATTCCGGTGCAGGGTGTCGGACGCCAGGCGTACCGGTCGTAAACGGTGTTTGATCATCAGAAAGAGTCTTGCAGGGCTTCGGGATTGTATGACAATCTTGCGCCATGGGTCATACAATCACCGTCAGACTTACACCTGAACTCGCAGACTGGCTGAGCAAAACGGCCAAGAAGACCGGCGTTGCCCAGGGACGAATCATCCGTGAGCAACTCGAGAAAGCTCGATCGGCGGGCCAAAAGGGATTCCTGGAACTCGCCGGATCTGTTTCCGGACCCAGAGATCTTTCGAAGCGGAAGGGTTTCTCAAGACCATGAAAGCGATAGCGGATA
>DASTBJ010000046.1:0-9212 GCA_035712125.1 Terriglobia bacterium | reverse complement strand
CCTTCCGGCAGGGCAAGCGTTAGAGGCGCCTTCTTTATGGCCTCCCCCACAAACACCCCGTCCTGATTCGGCAAGACGAGAAAACCAACCTGGATCTTGCCTTCCCGGAGGCCCTGAATCTGATCTCCGGTGCACATGTATTCCAGGTCGATATGAACGCCCGGGTACCGCTTGCCGAAAACAGCCAGGGTCTTGACCAGGATTTCGCTGACTCCATTCAGAGCCCCTACAGATAAATGTCCGATCTCGCCTTCACTAGCCTGGGAGACCACTCTCTCAAAGCGATCCACCTGATCCAGCACCTGATACGCTTCGGCAACGATTCTCTTTCCAGCCTCTGTCAGCCGGACCTCACGTTTGGTTCGGTTGAAGATTTTGACGCCGAACTCGTCTTCGGTTTTCCGGATCTGCAGGCTCAGCGGGGGCTGGCTGATATTCAGGCGAGTTGCTGCACGCCCAAAGTGCAACTCCTCAGCCACGGCTACAATGTATCGGAGGTGTCGAAGCTCCATTCTCGTTTCGCTGTACTGCGAGCTAAGCTGTCTGCCGCGCGGTTCCCCCTGCTCACCGTCTTGTTGCGTTTGATGGACTTTGCTTGCCCTTAGAGTGTATGGGGTATACCTGCAGCAGCCTCACCCGTCAAGGGAGAACAGCCTCATACATGAAGAGTCTTACGGAAAAGTATTGGCACTTTTCTGCGTGTTGCTACTAACGTCTGCCAGAACAAGCCATTAGTGAAAGGAGCTCGTGTATGTCGTCTCTCACGAATCGTACCGTGCGGAGCTGCGCTCTTGGGGCGCTGGCAGTGGCCGGATTGCTCGCAATGCAAAACAGGATGTTCTCCGCCGAAACCAGCACGACGCCCACTTTCACGCGGGACGTTGCGCCGATCTTTCAGGAAAAGTGCGAGTCCTGCCATCGGCCCGATTCCATTGCGCCGATGTCGTTGATCACATACGAAGAGACTCGTCCCTGGGTCCGCGCCATCCGCGATCGCGTGGCGACCCGGCAGATGCCGCCATGGCACATCGATAAGACGATCGGAATTCAAAAGTTCAAGAATGACCGGTCGCTCACCGATCAACAGATCGACACCATTCTTCGGTGGGTTGACGGAGGATCACCAAGGGGTGATGCGAAGGATATGCCGGCACCCGTCAAGTGGCCAGCCGAGCAGGGCTGGAACTTCGCCGCGATGTTCGGACAGACGGAGCCTGACCTCATTATTCGTTCTGTTCCGTACACTCAGAAAGCCGGCGCCCAGGACGCCTGGTGGAAGCCGAGCGTTCCCACGGGACTTACCGAGGCGCGATGGGTACGCGCCATCGAGCTACGCCCGGGCACAGTGAAGGGGCGCAAAATCATGCATCACGCCATTGCACGCCTACAACAGAATGAGGCGCTGGCTCCGCCCGAAGTTCGCGATCCCGATGGCAATGGAGCGGCAGCAACGGCAGCAGCGGGCGGCGGAACGTTTATGGAATGGGCCGTTGGAAAACAGGGTGAACTCATGCGGCCAAACTCCGGGAAGCTGATGCTGCCGGGTTCGCGTATCACCTGGGATATTCATTACTCCGACGGCAGGGAAGATATTACCGATGTTGCCGAGCTGGGGATCTACTTCTATCCCAAAGGACAGGAGCCAAAGTACCGTCAGACGCTCAGTCTCTGGGGAGCCGGCGGGATTGATATTGCGCCGAACGAAGTAAAGGTCACGCAGGGCATCCGCACAATGGCGCGCGCGGGCCGCATCGAGAGCATGCAACCGCATATGCACCTGCGCGGCAAGGCGATGATGATGGAGGCGGTTACACCCGACGGGCGTAAGCAAGTGCTGAGCTACGTCAACGATTTCAATTTCAACTGGCACAACACCTACGTCTACGCCGACGATGCGGCACCACTTCTTCCAAAAGGTACGATCGTCATCATCACCGCCTGGCACGACAACACGTCAGCCAAGAAGTCCAATCCCGATCCGACACAGTGGGTGGGATATGGAGATCGCACGGTGGATGAAATGGCTCACGCGTGGGTCAATGTGACTTACATGAGTGACGAAGAGTATGCGGCTGAAGTAGCGGCCCGGAGAGCTGCCGCGTCCAACACGCAGCAACAGGCTCAGGCGAGATAACCGGACCGGAAGTCGGCGCCGCTTCGACCGAGTGGCGCGGAGTGCACCGGGATCGACACCGTGGTTCTTCGCGCCGCTTCCATCATCCTCACACACTGACTACTCAGGGAGTTGTTCCGATGCGTGTCTATCGATTGGTATCAACGGGTCTCGGCCTGGTGCTCTTCCTGGCCGCCGGATTTCTCGTGCAGGGCCAGCGCGGACCGCAGCAGCCCGCAACACCGCCGCCTTCATCCGTTCCAGTGGTTCCATCACCGCGCATGCCTCTCTCACCGCAGGCGGTCCGAGGCGGTTCGGTCACCCCAGCGCTCGAAGGCTGGGTCAAAAATGCGGACGGCACGACGACGATACTGGTCGGCTACATGAATCGGAATGAGGAACAGACCTTCGACGTTCCGATTGGATCCAACAACAGCATCGAACCGGGTGGCCCGGACTTCGGCCAGCCTACGCATTTCGAAGTCGGGCGACACTACGGTGTATTCTCCGTCACGGTTCCCAGAGACTTCGGAACCAAGCGGCTAACCTACACCATCAACGTCAACAACCAGCCGCAGACCATCACACTGGGCCTTCCAAATGGTTACCAGATTGAGCCGTATCTGAGAAACGATACGGGCAATACTCCGCCGGTGGCGAAGCTGCAACCGAATGGTCCGGAGTTCAAAGGGCCTCCACATGGATCTGCGCAGACGCTTACAGCGACGGTAGGCCTGCCGCTGAACTTGACGTTGTACGTCACAGACAAAGGCAACACGATCAACCTGCAGGACCAGTCCGCGCAGGCGCAGGCAACTCCATCGACAACTCCGGCAACGCCGGCCGCGCGGCGAGGCGCGACCTCAGGCGGTGGCGGTGCCACGGCAGCGGGCACCGATACTGTTGCCGCGGTGCCGGATGCTGCGGGGAATGACGCCGCAGCAGCCGGCACAGCAGCAGCACGTGCACGTGGTGCACGCCAGGATCCGATTCGTGTGACGTGGTACAAGCATCGTGGCCCGGCGGGTGACAACTTGAAGTTCGATCCCACTACGCCAATGGTCGTGGCTGATCCCGAAGTCCAGAAGATGTTCGAGAAACCCGGCGACTATACGGGTAAAGCTACCGCGATGGCGACGTTCACCGAAGCCGGCGAGTATTGGTTGCGTGCTCAAATCAACGATGCCACCGGTAACGGTGGTGGCGGAGACCAATGCTGCTGGACCAATGTCCTCATTAAGGTGAACGTGCAGGCCTCGCCGGCAGCGCGATAGGAGTACTCTTATGTTTCTCTTCAAAACCCGAATTGTCTGCGACAGTCTTCTTCTATTGGGAATCCTCCTGAGTTTCTCAGCGGTCGCTTACGCGCAGGACCCTGTAGGCGAGTGGAACCTGCAAAGTGACGCACAGGGACAGATCACGAACTTTACGCTGACGATCACGAAAGTCGGTGAGGCTCTCAAAGGAAAAGTTGCCTCCGAGCAGTATGGAAACGAAGATCTTGCCGACCTCAAGTTTGACAAGGGAACGCTGACCTATACGCGGAACCTCAGCATTGGAGGGGAAGCCATTCCCCTGACTTTCAAAGGCAAAATCGAGGGAGACAAATTGACCGGCGCCTATAGCGCCCAGGGGGTCGAGATCCCAGTCACCGGAAGTCGTAAGAAACCCGCAGCGACCGCCAGTCCCGCGACAGGAACAACGCCGAATCGCTAGTGGCTGTCACCGGCCACCTGTCACGAAGTCGAGAGTGACTTCGAGCGGATATCCCTTCATCAACGGATCGCCGGACTGGGCAATGAATGCGGAAGGTGGCGTCGCGATCACTTCGATCCGGCTACCTGCAGGAAGCTCGACAGGTTGGGCCAGCCAGTAACGCCGTCGCCATTCAGGCCGCGGCGTCCGAAGTTTAAGAAGAGGCACACGGGCGCCGGCCGGTGTCACAGCCTGAACCGTGAATGCCCCGTACACCCGATCCAACGACGGACGCACCGCCACTATTAGAGCCCTGGTCGAGAGGGTCCCGCTGAAAGTTGGGGCGCTCGCCGGTTCCTTCGGACCATTTATCGGGAGCGTCTGGATTTCCCGGCCCGAACCAGGCCGTGTGGTGAAGTAGACTCCCACCGTACTCCGGTCCTTTATCACCTTGCCCTCGTTCTGCCATTGCTTCTTGTAGTGGATCTGTACGTGAAGGTTTGCGCCCGCAGGAAGGCGGAACGCCGTGCCGGCAGGGGCGGAGACGAGGTTGTCGCCTGGTGTCCACACGGCGAGAACCAGACCATTCTCCAGCGAGATTGAAGCGCTGCGTACGATCTCCGGTGCTCCGGGCAGCAGATCGACGGCTTTCAGCCAGCGTTGTTGGTCGAGGCCTGTGGGAATAACGAACTCCTTCGTCTCTTCTGTCTCGGTGGCCGGCATCGCGTAATCGGACTCCAGTGGAAGCTTGAGATCGGGAGTCCCTCCGCTCCACCGCGCCTGGTATGCCACCGGTTCCGGTTTCATTTGAGGGTCCCCTTCCGGGGCACCTCCTATAGCCCAGGTCAGTAGTTTGTCCGACTGCGCAGCGCTGAGCCGAAAACCGCCTTTGACGGCGGGACCGCGAGGATCCACATACCACGGCGGCATTTGTTCACCGACGATCAGTTGCCGAATGCTCTCTGCCCAGGGAGTCGCTGAATTGGGCCCGTCGTTCCACTTCATCAGTCCCATGGGCGCGGGCCCGCCTTCCACGTGGCATCGGCCGCAGTTATCGCGGAGGATCGGAAAGATGTCCGCGTTATACGTGTAGGGAGACGTCACGGCCTTGTGTGCCTCTGTCCTGCTTCCCGTTCCGGCGGCAAGCGACAGAGCGAGTGCGCTTAGAAAGACAAGTCTTGGGCGGCTAACGAATCGATGCATACGCGGATTTCAAGTCGTTGATGGCGGATGTAAAGGCCTCGTGAGCCGAAAGAACTCTTTCGCGGTCTCCGAGGTCGCCCAGGTTGTCGATCGCAAATGCCGCGCGCAGCAACCTGCCTGTTGCATCTTCGGCGGCACTTCGCCGGCCCGCAGGAATTTTGTTCAGGTGATCCTTGAGGAGCGCCATTGCCAGGTCTTTGGACCGCAGCGCCGGAAACCAGTACTCTCCCAGCGGCGCTCCCTGTTCGATCAGGTTGGCAAGGTCGCGGCTTCGCGCGTTCAATTCGGCAAGAACCTCGCGGGCGTCGGGAGGAATGGGTTGCTGCAACGGCGTCGAGACAATCAGGTTCGTTGACGTCTCCGGCGGTCGGTCCTCTACGGGTGTGGTTGCCTGCACCGTCTGGTCCGCTATCGCAGTTGTGGAGGGAGCAGGCGAACCACGTGGAGGTGCAGGCTCAGGGGCGCTGGTGACTGCGGGGGGCAACGGTTCTTTCGAGTACTCACGGAACGTGAAGTCGAACAACTTTTCGGGATCGCCGTCTTTGAATCGAACTCGCAGGGAAGCCATCAATGGCACGGAGGCATTCGGAAGCCGCGCTTCCATCGCGTTTGAAATCGGGCTGCGCTCGAGGGGAATGGTCGACACGTCCCTGCCCTGCGAATCCCTCACGATGACGCGCGCGGAAAAACCTTCCGGGGAGAGCGGGCGTGTCCAGTCGTCGTAGAAAAACACGCGGAAGAGTCCCTTGCTCGGAAAGGTACCTTCCAGATGGTGCCAGGCGTCGTCGGCCATGAAGAGTTGACCGCCATGCCGCGGATTGTGATCTCCATGCACCCGCGGTTCGAATTTACGAATACGGTCGCTGCCATCGGGACACTTACCGGGATCCAATTCGTGCTTGTCGGGCGAAGCGGCACACGCCCAGAACATGGACGCTGTTATTGGAACGAGGTTTGAGCCATCCGTCCTGCATTTGCCGGGCTCGGCCTGGATGAAAGCGGTGTTCTTTAAGCAGGAATAGGCAGTGACGATACGAACGGGCTTGAGTTCCATGCCGCATTTCGGGCATTTGCCCGCGTGGTCCTCGAGCACTTCCGCATCCTTCACCATCGGGCACATGTAGACGACAGGAGGAAGATCGTCGGGCTTTGCCCTGGAGCAGGCGATGAGCGATGCCGCGAGTGCAGTCAGAAGCGTAACTCGCGAAAATGAGACGATGCTTTTGGATCCACGTTCCATTGCGTATACAAGGAAGACGATACTCCTCAGGAGGGGTAATCCGTATAAGCGAAAATCACCTCCTCAGCGATACGATCTCAAATTTCCCCTTCTCTGTCCTGAGTCTCACTTCGGCTCGACTTCAACAACCTCCATCGGCCTGCCGGCCGGCGGCTTGAGCGTCCGCGATTCCCTGGCCGGAATCCACGCAAAAGCTCCCGGCCCCTGAGAACCCGCGATCGTCACGACTTCCACATACCCCGCCGAATGCGAATGCGCCTCCAGAGACTCTCCGGCAGCGAGCCGCACGCGATAGATCCGGACCCGATCGTTTTCCGACTCAAGGCTGTGGTTTGCCGTCGCGGCCGCCGCGGCGCCGGGCCGATCGCTTTTGATCGGCTCGACGACGATGTAGCGCACGATGGCCTTGTTTGAATTCGCGACGATATGGGAGTACCCGCCCCTGGAAAACCCCGCTCGTCCCAGACCGCGAAGTGCTTCTTCTCCTTCGCGTCCATTGGCGACGTTCACTGACACACTATCCGCCACATGGATGTGATCTTTAGTGACATAGCCGGGTGGCAGCGTGGCGTCAATGATCCGAACGAAATCATTCTTGAACGCGATTTTGTGCTGCGGCTCCTGCTCGATCGGGATAGCGCCGGGCGAGATTCCGCGCTGCGTTTGTGCGCCGGCTGCAAATGACAGAGCGGCCAGCAGAGCCAGCGAGAAACCTGTAATCCGTGCCTTCATTCGATACTCCGTTCAGTACTTCGTCTCTTCAGTTTAGAAGTTCAAGCGAAGCTGTCCCTGGAAAGAACGGTTGCCGGTTTTGTCCCCAACGAGGTATCCGAAGTTATCGCTGTTGATGCTGAACGTGGGATCCGGTGGATTCGGATGATTCAAGACATTCGTCGCATCAAACCGGATCTGGACGGATTTGGATTCCGTGATCTGGAATGTCTTGCTGAGATTCGCGTCGAACCGGATTGTGCCCGGACCTTCTATCGTGGTCTGACCGACCGCTCCCTGCTTTCCAGGAACAGGATTCACGAGGAGGTATTGAATCGTTGTGCCATTGGGCAGCGTCGTGGCTCCCGCTGTTCCCGGTTCGACCTCTCGCGCAACCGCACGAAGATTGCAGTTCACAGTAGACGGAGCCCAGCTCTGAGAGATGGCGCATTGCGGATCCTCAACCGATAGGAGCGGATGAGGATCGCCGAAATAGGTTCCTCTGTTGGTCGGACCGTCCCACTTCACGTCGCCCGTGCGCATGTCCCATGGTCCGACAACTTCGGCAACAGTATTGGGGGCGGTGAGTCCGCCGGCAGCGTAGGTCAGGCCGGTAAGTGCCGAAACACTGGTCGGTCGACCGCTGCCGAGATTCAAAATCAGTCCTGTCTGCCAGCGTTCGAGAACGCGCGCCAGCACGCCGGAACTGTTGCCGAAGAACAGCTTGTTCGGACCCATGGGCAACTCGATAATGCCATTGGTCCGGAAATCATGAGTCAGCGAACTGTAGGGCCGGGAGTAATCGGCGCGTCGGTTCAAAGGATCTGCATTTCCGTCTGCATAGACTCCCAGCGTCTTGGACCACGTGTAACTGGTCTGTGCGCTGAAACCGTTGGTCGGGCGAAACGTAAACTGCACCTCCATCGAGTGGTAGTTGGTGAGCCCTGAATTCGTTCTGTAGTACGCGCCCGTTGTTGCCGTTGCGGTTTGCAGCTGTGGGTTGGCGATGAGGTAGTTCTCAGGAAAGCACCGGAGCGGCGTGACATCACCGGTTGGCGACACGTAGTTGGTACTTCCAAGCGTTGCGATCCTGTCGCATCCATTGCGTATGAGCCTGCGCGCCGGTACCGTGTCGTTCGGCCTGCCGTTCACATAACCGCTTGGCGACACCGGTGATTGCAACGCCGCAGCAATGGCCAGATAGTTTCCGTCGCGGAGATCCTGGTTATAAGCGGTGCTGGCTCGAAGAGCAGCAGCACCAGTCACGACCACGCCGCTGGCGTTCCGATTTCCGACCGGAGTTGTGGCGCCGTTGCCGAGCACGAGTCCAGCAAGCATCTGGTCGAGCAAAACCGGATTACCGCCTGCACGCGCCTGATCGAGAGCGCCATAGAACTCCGGGTTTTTATAGACGTTGTTCAGGTTGAGGTTGATGTCCCCGGTCTGCTTCTTGGCCTGGGTGCCAACATAGCGAATATCCACCGTCATGTTTCGACGAACGCTGCTTGTCAACGACAGATTGAAGTTCTGGACGTAAGGTGTCGCAAAATCCGGAGCAAAGCCGTACACCCTGGTGCTTGTTGTTGCATAAATCGGAAGCGTGCCGCCCGGGAGGGCGGGACTGACAGGTCTGAGAGGAACGATTCGGCTGATGTCCCTCAGGTCGAGGTAGCCGGGGACCTGCGCCGTCAAGTCGGCTGCCGAGCCCAGGACACTGGTTGCTCCGGGGGCAGAGCCGAACATATCCTGCGCACCGCCCTGGACTGTGGACAGGTTGCGTGTGGGACTATACGTGATCGAATAGCCGCCTCGGAGGGCCGATCTCCCTCCCAGCAGCGGCACGTCTCTCGGTAGCTGATAGGAAAATCCCACTGCGGGGCCGAAGTTATTCCAGTCGGGCGGCTGGGCTGTTCTTTCCGGATTTGGCGAGCCCGGACCCACAAACTCCAACTCTGTCAGGTGTGCGGGATTGCAACTGGAGACAGGAAGGTTCACCTGGACCACGCCCTGCGTGCATTGCAACGCGGTCGCCTGCGGTGCGGTCTGCCCGTAGCCGCTGAGGAAAACAGGATTGACGCCGGGCACCATCCAACTGTCGAAGACATTTCCGACCGCCCCGCGGCTGACTCCATAGACTCCAAGACCACGGTCTTTCGGAGTCGTTGTAAAACCTTCCTGAATGTATGCGGCTCCATAGTATTCCCAGCGAACACCGATGTTGAGTGTGAGGTTAGGGGTGATTTTCCAGTC
>DASTBJ010000045.1:0-3289 GCA_035712125.1 Terriglobia bacterium | reverse complement strand
CCAGGAAGCAAAGCTCCCGTAACGTCTGTGACGGCTCCGCTGACTTTGGCGTTAACCGACTGGGCCGATGTGTTGGGGCACAGAAGGAGTGCCGTTACCGCTACGGTTGCAAGTAACCTTCGCATCATCCTCAACCTCCTGTGCCGAGACGCGTCATTCTCTGCTGAATCGGCTCACGAGCACGAAAGAATTGTGAATCCAGACTGGAAAAGAGGAGAATCCGCACGTGGACGCCGTCTCTTATCGAGGATTGATTTGACTACTGAACCTGCTGCCGACGTCACCACACTCCTGCTGCAGTGGAATAAAGGCAAGCCAAGTGCGCTGGACGATCTCATGCCGCTGGTGTACGCCGAACTTCAGCGCCTCGCGAGGCGGTGTTGGCGATCCGAAGGCCCCGGCCATACGCTGGAGCCAACCGCGTTAGTTCATGAAGCATTCATTCGCCTGGTGGACAACGACCGCGTCAACTGGCAAAACCGGGCACAGTTCTTCGGAGTGGCGGCACAGATCATCCGTCGAATACTCGTGGATCATGCGCGAGCGCGCCATCGCGTCAAGCGCGGCGGCCATGCGGTGAAGGTCACCTGGAGCGAGAACCTGCTCGCACCTGGACGCACAGAACCTGTGGGCCTGGATCTGGAGTTGCTCGACCGTGCACTAAAGCAACTCGAACAAATGGATCCGCAGCAAAGTTCCATCGTGGAACTTCGCTTCTTTGGAGGACTCTCTATCGAAGAGACAGCCGAAGCCCTGAAGATATCGTCCGCGACAGTTAAGCGAGACTGGGCGGTGGCGCGTGCCTGGCTTCGCCGAGAGATGTCTAAGTCTTCAGGAGCTTGAAATCGCCTTTCCTGACGCCGTGCTTCCAGGTTCCAAACATCGCGCGGCCGTCAACCTTGCCATTGATGACGTAGTGAACGACGTTGCCCGCGTTCAAGGCATCGGCTTCCAGATGCACAGCACCCGTGCGGGGATCGAACGAGGAATTCTTGAACTCAATCACCTGCTCGCCGGAATTCACAGTCCCGGTTAGTGACTTTCCGTCCCATCTCAGTTCGACGGTGATGTCCATACGGTGGACCGGCGTCGTTCCCCAGGTGCCGATCCAGTTGCCTGTCAGGGGATCCTCGCTCTCTCTCGGCCGCAGAGCCAGGAATCCGCCAAGAATCAGTAAAAAGATGATGCCGATAACTTTCGCCTTCATAAGGTTGCGTCAGCGAGGGATACACAGACGCGCAACCATCCCGCTTTGCCGCGCTTTCGATAACGCGTCATTCGGAACGAAATCAGATCACGTCACACAACAAATTCGCGTTCTCTCTACAAGCCGCCTTTGCCGCAGCGGATCGAAGGTGTAAGCTGGCCCCCGTATTGTGGAGAAAATCTCGTGACTGCTGAGCAATGGCAGAGGGTGAAGGGCTTATATGAACAGGCACGGAAGATGCCGGCCCACGAGCGCTCTGCCTTTCTGAGTCAAGCCTGCGGCGCTGACGAGCAACTGCGGCAGGAAGTGGAGTCCCTTGTGGAACACGGAGACAAGGCGGACGTCGAGTCCTTCCTGGATACCCAAACAGCCGGGACGGCCAATGGACCGTTAACGGGAACCCGGATCGCACATTACACCGTGGGCGAGCGAATCGGCGCCGGCGGCATGGGTGAGGTGTACCGCGGTAAAGACACCAAGCTGGGACGTGACGTTGCTTTGAAAGTCCTGCCGCCGGCGTTCGTCGAGGATCGAGACAGGCGTGGGCGATTTGCGCGCGAAGCCCGCGTTCTGGCATCGCTCAACCATCAACATATCGCCGCAATCTACGGGTTGGAGGAAGCGGGCGATGTGTGCGCTCTCGTGCTCGAACTGGTGGAAGGCCCCACGCTGGCGGACCGCTTGCAGGCTGGCCCCATTCCGGTGAAGGAAACGCTGTGGATCGCGCGACAACTCGCTGAGGCCCTGGAAGCCGCACATGATCAGGGCATCGTCCACCGCGACTTGAAACCGGCCAACATCAAGATCACGCCCAGGGGGAAGGTGAAAGTCCTCGATTTTGGATTGGCCAAAGCACTGGTGGAAGAAACCCGCGCCGAGAGTCTATCGACAGTTCTCACGGCAACGCGACAAGGCATGATCCTCGGCACGCCTGCATATATGAGCCCCGAACAAGCCACGGGTCAGAACGAAAGCATTGACGATCGGGCCGACGTGTGGGCCTTCGGCTGCGTGGTCTATGAGATGCTGACCGGCCGGCGTCCATTTGTTGGAGAATCGTTGTCCGATATGGTCGCGGCGGTGCTCGGACGTGAGCCGGATTGGGAGGCGTTGCCGGAGACAGTCCCCGAAACCATTGACGATCTGCTTCGCCGGTGCCTCACAAAGAACCCGAATCAACGGGTGCACATGGCAGCTGCCCGGATCGAGCTCGACGAATTTGCGTTGTCGGGTATGACCGGTGTGCCACGAACCCGGGTGATGCGGGCGCGCACGAAACGAACCTTCGGTGTGATCGCTGCTCTCGCAGTGGTGCTGCTGGCCGGGGCGATTGGCCTTTATCTGTATCGCGGTGTCGTGCCGGAAGAAGCGGTCGAATACAGTCCAAAACAGATCACTCAAAGAGGTCCCGAAGACCCGATTTCTCATGCCGGCCTGTCGCTCGACGGAGAATGGGTCGTCTATAACGACAATACCGCGATCTATTTCCAGAGCGTCGATAACCCCAACGACATAAGGTCTCTGTCAGGCGCCTTGCCGAATATTCCACCCGACTATTGTTTTCATTGCGCACGGTTTTCGTGGTCTCAGGATGGGACTTCGATTCTTTCAGAGGGTGAGGCGGGCACCAAACACGGCATTTGGCAGATCTTCCGAAACTCCGGCAAAGTGGAACTTCTCATCCCCGATGGTTCGATGGGAAGCTTTTCACCGGAGAATCCACCCACGCGGCTCGCCTACTGGAAGGATGAGAAATTCCGAATCAGGGAATTGAACGGAGGCAGCGAGACGGATTTACCGCCTCTCAAGGATACGGCGGTTCTCAAGTGTGCCCCGGATGGAAAACGCATTGTCTATTTGAATTCAGATTTTGTGAGCGGCAAGAGTTCTATCGTAGCGCTCAAGTTGGACGATCTGACAACACGCGTGCTCGTTGACGACCCGGGACTGGTGGGTATGGACTTTTCATGGACGCGCGGTGGTCTTATCTATACGCAGGCTGCGGCGTCCGAGCCGTCCACCTATGATTTGTGGCAACAGCGAGTCGATTTAAATAGCGCTCAACGCATCGGAGCCCCTCGG
>DASTBJ010000044.1:0-3513 GCA_035712125.1 Terriglobia bacterium | reverse complement strand
AGAACCGCGACCGTACTCAGCATCGTTGTCGGCCTGATGCTGTTGATCGTTTGTGCGAATGTTGCAAACCTCCAGTTGTCGCGGTCTGCTACGCGGCAGAAAGAGATTTCCGTACGGTTGTCGATAGGGGCCACCCGATGGCGGCTCATTCAGCAGCTTTTGACAGAAAGTCTGTTGTTGGCGTTCGCCGGCGGTGCCGCAGGTATTCTGGTCGCATACTGGAGTCGCCGGTTGCTTCCATTTGCCCAAACGGCTCCTCTGGACTGGCGCGTTTTGTCCTTCACCGCTCTGCTTTGTCTGATCACCGGAGTTGCGTTTGGCCTCGCTCCTGCTTTTCGCGCGACTCGTGTTGACGTCTCCGGATCAATGAAGGAAGCAAGCCGATCGTTGGCGCGCTCTCGCACGCTTCTGAGCAAATCGCTGCTCGTGGCGCAGGTGGCGATATCCGTGGTGGTGTTGATAGGCGCCGGATTGTTTGTGCAGACCTTGTACAACCTCCGCAGTGTGGACATCGGGTTTAATCCACGGAATGTAGCCATTTTCGTCATCGATCCGCGACTCAACGGATATGACGCAGGGCGTGTGGCCAATCTGTACGATCAGCTCACGGAGCAGCTGGGCGCGGTGCCCGGCATAGAGTCTGTGAGCCATTCCGTCGCTACGCTGCTTAGCGGCAACGTCACCGACTTTGACGTATTCCTTCAGGGTGGGCCGGTGAACCCGACGTCTAAACAGGGTGCCTTTACGCTTTGGAGCATGACGGTGTCGCCGACTTTCTTCGATACGCTTGAAATACCACTGGTTCGCGGCCGTTACCTGGAGTCACGCGACACGCTGCCGTCATCGCCCCGGGTCGCCGTGATCAACGAAACGGCGGCACGGCTGTTTAACGGCGAAGATCCAATCGGAAAGCGGTTTGGAAACGCTGTTGAGCGCGCGGGCGAAGTGGAGATCGTAGGAATCGTGCGCGACGCCAGATACGAAGGCCTCAGAGGCGCCGCGACACCGACGGCGTTCATGCCGTTTCCGCGAGACACGGCATTGCAGGCGACATTCGAAGTCCGGTTCACCGGTGCCGCTGCTGCGGCAACAAAAGCGATACGCGACACCATTCGACAGGTCGATGCCAATCTGCCGATCGTTCGCCTGACGATGCAAACCGACCTTGTGGAAGGACGAATCCAGGAGGAGCGGTTCTTTGCCAGATCTTATGCACTCTTCGGCGGACTCGCCTTACTTTTGGTGTCGCTCGGCCTGTTCGGTCTGATGTCTTACAACGTGGCCCGCAGGACGAATGAAATCGGAATCCGGATGGCTCTAGGCGCGGAGAGACGGGGTGTCGTGTTCATGGTGCTCCGGGAATCAGCGGTCATCGTGGCGACCGGAATTGGGATCGGCCTGGTTGCAGCACTTGCGGCGGGCCGGCTCGTGACGACGATGGTGTTCGGTATCGCGCCAAACGACGTTCTCACGATTGCATTAGCTACGGGCGTCATGCTGCTCGTGTCCATGGCCGCAGCGTATCTGCCCGCCCGCCGGGCCGCGCGAGTGGATCCTGTAACGGCTCTGCATCACGAATAGAAAACTTCCTCCTGGCCGAACCATATCGTCAATAATCCTGTCGTCACAGGTTTAACACTCGGCAGGAGTTCTTCATGACGCAACATCGTGCAGTCACCCGGCGTAAATTTCTTCGCGCCGCCGGCAAATACACCACGGGTCTAGCCGTTCTCGGTTCTGCGCTTCCAGCAGCGGAAATGCTGCCGGTCGCCCAAAGCAACAGCGCAGCACCAACGTCCGGCCCCGTTATCTCCAGGCTCGCTCGCTTCGTCGCTGAAATACGCTATGACGCGATTCCTTCTAAAGCTTTGGACACGGCGAAGACCGCCATCATGGATTGCCTCGGAGTGGCCGTAGCCGGAGGAACCGAAGAAAGCGCGCGCATCGCCGGCAGGTTAGCGCGAGAGGATGGAGGGAAAGAAACCACGACCCTGTTCGGCCAACGATTCAAACTGCCGACCGTCCAGGCAGCGCTGGTCAACGGTATCGCGGCACACGCGCACGATTTCGATCACAGTTTTGTTGTCGGTGGACAGCCGACGTCGTCGATTATCCCGGCGACGTTCACCCTGGGCGAGTCGATTGGCGCAAGCGGCAGGCAAGTGCTCGAGGCTTATGTCGCCGGCTTTGAACTCGTCGGTGCGATGATGTTTGCACTGCAGAACGCGGGAGGAACCGGCTGGCACGCCAACGGAACCGTTGGCGTCTTCGGTGCTTCGGCTGCGTGCGCGAAGTTGCTCGGCCTGACGCCCCCACAAATCGAGACCGCGCTGGCCATCGCGGCATCCATGGCGAGCGGCGTCACATCCAACTTCGGCACGATGACCAAACCCTGGCATGTGGGACAAGCCGCGCGAAACGGCGTTCTGTCCGCCCGTCTGGCCAAGGCGGGATTCACTGCTAATACGCAGACTCTCGAAGCCCGAAACGGTTTCTTCGACTGTTACTACCCTACGGCGAAGCCGGAACTTGCACCGATTGAAGACCTCGGCAAGGTGTACGCTCTTGAGAAATATGGAGTGCGTTTCAAGCCTTATCCTTGCGGCGGACTGACCCACACCTCTATCTATGCCGCAATCCGCATGCGGAATGAGAATCGGATCACGGCGCAAATGGTCGAGCGTGTGGACGTGCGGGTTCCAACGGACACCGCAGCGCCGTTGACGTTTAGGGTTCCCGCGGTGGGCCTGGAAGGAAAATTCTCGATGCCCTATCTGATCGCCCGCGCCTTGATTGATGGCCAGGTCACGCTCGAGACGTTCACGGACGAAGCCGTTCGCGACAAGGACGTGCTGCAGTTGCTGCAAAGGGTCGAAATGAGCGCCGACCCCGGTCTTCGCTCGGGATCAGACGGCAGCCGCCCTGCCACAGTAACCATCCGTCTTAAGAATGGACAGACGCAAACGCTCCACCAGGACTTTCCGAAAGGAAGTCCGCAGGTGCCGATGACTTCCGAGGAACTTTTATCGAAGTTTAGAGCGTGCACTCGACTGGCCATCACCACTTCAGCCAGTGACCGGGCACTCGAGCAAATCCGTGCGCTCGAAACGCTGGCGAGCACCCGACCGTTGGTCGCACAACTGAGAGGCACTCAATGACGCTATTTCCAGAACGAGACATGCGGCTTTGCTCCAGCACTTCAGGCACTCTATTATTGCCGGCGCGGGTGCAACTCGCATCCGCGAGAACGGCGATTACACATGCGAGTGACATTGGCAATTCTGGTATTTGCTGCGTGCGCTTTGGCGGAACCGAGATTGACGCTCATTCCTCCAGCCGGTTCCACCTTCTCGCCTGGCCAGCGCTTTGACGTTCGCCTGCAGGCTGATGAGATACGGGGAAAGCCTCAACGTTATAGCGTATTGATCAATGGACGGGACGTAACACGAGAACTCTTCGGCGCCGCGGACTTTCAAACGTTTCCCCTTCTCGACGCCGATGGTCGGCCAACAG
>DASTBJ010000043.1:0-15933 GCA_035712125.1 Terriglobia bacterium | reverse complement strand
GTTAGCGTCACGCTCTCGCGCTCCAGCCCCCTGACGACGAAGGTGTCTGCAAGAACGAGCGAGCCGCTGGGCAATATACTTTTCAGTTCATTCGCGACGGGTTGCAGTTCGTTTGGTATCGGTTGCAACTGTGGATCGCGCGGCTCCATCGCGAAGACAATGTAACCCGTCAATTCGATTCCTTTCAGAGGAGGCGGCTGAAACGCTGGCTGCGGTGGAACATCCAACCTCTTCACCGCATCTTCCACGGCCGTCATCAATTCCTTCGGGGCGCGTACCTGCACGAGGCGCAACCCAGGCTGGTTAACCACCTCCACTCTAAAAATGCAGAGCGCTCGAAGGTTGTCATTCGACAACGCGTTCTTGACCGTGAACATCTTTACTTCCCAGGAACGCCGGTCCGATTCCCGCTGTGCGCGCTCGGCGGCATCGATGCGGAGTTGCTCGGCCTTGGCCTCACTCGGAACGTTGGGTAGAGCCGGTATGCACAGGTCGGACTGCGCCAGGGCGGCCGTCGGCGCCAGGAGTAGAAAGAGTGCATTGGAGAGAATCTTGTTGAACCTGGACATGACCTAGTCTCCCTTCCTCTCATCCCCGAGCCAATAAATAATGACGTTGGGGTTATCGGTTACGAACTTGATGGTCACCGGCGTTGCCGCTTCAACGTGCTCCTCGGGAGCAGCGACAGCAGGCATCGGGCGCGGGCGGCGAACCAGTGGCTTCGTCTCGGGTTCAGGTGGCGGCGTGGGCGCCACAGTCTCCGTAAACACTTGCGGCTCATGGACAGCGACGACCGGAGGCGGTGGAACAGCAGCCGGCATGTCGTGCTGCCTCGAATTCCGGAGCAACCAGCCGCCGACGAGCAGCAGGGCAAAACCTGCAAGTGTTGCCCTTTGGCGCAACCCTCCGAGGAACAACCTTTCCAGCCAGTTCTTCGATTGCATTCCTGCAACGTCTTCCAAGACACGTGTACGGACGGAGAGCAGGACTGCCGGATTTGGCCCATCCTGTCGAATGGATTTAAAAGCCGCCTGGCTTTCCTTCAGATCGTCGGCAAGGTTCCGGCATGCCGGACACGCAAGCAGATGCGCCTCCACGTGCCAATGTTCTGTTCCGTCCAGATCTCCCTCAACGTAGAGGGCAACGAGCCGCTCAAACTCATGACACGACATCGCGGCCTCCTTTCATGCGGTCAATCGCCTTCCGGATTTTTAGGCGGGCAACGCTGATCTGAGATCTCACCGTCGCCTCAGCAGAACCCAGGATGTCGGCAACCTCCGCGGTGCTGAATCCTTCGAGATCGCGCAATACGATCGCCGCGCGCTCTTTCTCCGGAAGGCCCGTTAGCACGTCATAGAGCACGCGCTTCTGCTCCTCCGCTCGCATCAGGGCGTAGGGGTCTCTTCCAGAATCCGGCTGCTGGGCCCCATCGTTATATACGAATAACGAACGGGTCCGCGTCCGGCCACGCCCTGCCCGCTTGCAGACGTTGACCGTCATGCGGACAAGCCAGGGCTCCAACGGACGGGTTGTGTCGAACCGTCGCATATATTTGAATGCACGCAGGAACACTTCCTGTGCGGCATCCTGGGCATCTTCTTCCGTGCCAAGGAGCCGGTAGGCAAGAGTAAAAACCCGCCGTTCGTGCTGCAGCACGATCTCTTCAAACGCTGTCCGGTCGCCAGTAATCGCGCGTTCGATAAGTTTTGCGGTGGCTTCAATCTCTTCGTCGGCTCCGGACATCCACAACTGGCTTGCGCTGAGTTCCATTCGAGCTGCCTTTCACCCCTAATACCCCTGGCATCGAGTTTCTGTGTAGAAAGAAGTCGCTGTCCGGGCCGAGGCCGATGCTTGTCGCACCAGTCCGGCCCATGTAGGCTATCGGCAACGACTATGGCCCGAAAACCCAATGCTGCCGACGTGTTGCTCCTGATCCTCGCGACCGGCATGCTTGCTCAGCAACCGCCTCCGCCGATCCGTCAAGTCGGCACGCCGGTCGATATCGGCGAACGCGAGAAAAACACGCCCGCCAGACCGACACCGCGCTGGCCCGACGGACGCGTGAACATCGGCGCGGTTCCCGGTCAGTTCGGCGTATGGCTTCCTTTCAGCGGAGTCCTCGAGCGCCTGGTGAATCCCGACGATATTGATGCTGACACCGAGAAGCGATTCCCGGATCGTCCAAAGTTTCGCGACGTGCCGTTCCAACCATGGGCGAGAGCGCTTTATGCCTACCGCACGGCTAATCAGTTTGAACCCCACTCACGGTGCAAGCCGTCCTCAGGTCCGCGCCAATTTCTGACACCCTACGGCGTTGAGTTCCTGGATGTCCCCGATTTGAAACGCATCTTTATCATCGATCTCGGCGGACCCCACGCGTACCGCACGATCTATCTCGATGGCCGCGGCCACCCCAGGGACCTCACGCCGAGCTATTACGGACATTCCGTCGGACACTGGGAGGGCGACACGCTGGTTGTCGATACCCGTGGATTTAATGAAGGCTTCTGGTTCGACAGGAGCGGCCTGCCACACACAGATCAATTGCACATGGTCGAGAGGTTTACCCGCACAGATTCAAAGACCATGCAGTACCGCGTCACGATTGAAGATCCCGGGGCTTATACGCGCGTGTGGTCGAGCGGCTTTCAGATGGGCTGGGATGGCGAACAGGAACTGTTTGAATACATCTGCCAGGACAACAACCTCGCAACAGATCTCTTGGTGGGAAGTCAGGAGAATGTCAGTCGACACAGAGAGATCGTTCCATAGGGGTTGAAAGAAATTTTGAAATTGAAATTGGGATTCTCCGATTGGACCGTCGACCGGAGAGTGAGGCGTCCAATCCGAGATTCCCAATTTCCAATTTCAAAATTTCTGTTTCCTATCGGTTTCGGTGTCCATTTCCGCGCCCGTGACCGCGTCCTTTACCCGGCGCTCGATAATCGCCAACGAACACGGGGCTCGGGTACTGCCGCGACACTCGGTGCGCGCGGTATTCGCGCTCGCGGAATTCGTGTAGCCTCGCAGTCTTGAACTTCCTCAGTCCATAGGGCAGCGAATTGTACACGACAGGAGTCCACGGGCCGCCGTAGGCTGGTCCCCAGTACCAGCTATTGCGATGGAAGTGGTAGTAGCGACCACCAACAAAATACAAATCATATGGAATGCCGACCGCCACATAGAGAGCGGGTTCTGGCAGAAACACCATGTTCGGAGCAGAACGCACGATAATCGGCGGAGGTGGTGCGCCGATGTTCACATTGATCCGAACATCTGCCGCGTGAGCTCTGCCTGCGAACACTGCCAGCCATATCACCGACGAAAGCACGAGTAGCCGTCTCATGACATTGCTCCTTTCGAGGCGTTCTGCCTCGTCGCCTACTTCGACGTCGCGGTTCGACGAAAGGAGAGACGGGAAAATTTTCCGGGAAACCTTGCATTAATACATTAGAATCAACAGGATACGGCAGGTCATTCCGGGTAACTCACGGACTCCAGGAATAGTCCGGAGGCGGGAGCCGTCGACGCAGCAACGTCGAAATCCGGAAGCGGATGACCGTCGAGGAGGCGACGGAAATCTTCTTCCTTAAGTTCTTTCGCACCGATCTTCACGAGACAACCGACAATCCGCCGCACCATCCTCCACAGAAAATGCGACGCCTCGATTCGAAATTGAATGATGTCGTCTTCGGCCTCGATCGTGGCGGCTTCAACGATGACGATTGTGGATTCGTCTGGCCGAGCGGCATCCGCCGCCCGGAAACACACAAAGTCGTGACGCCCCCGCAGCAACGCTGCCGCGCGGCGCATGGCCTCGACATCGAGTGGTTCCTTTACCCACCATACGGTCTTTTTGGTGAAAGCCTGTTTGCGCGTGGAAATCTGATAGATATAGCTGCGCGATACCGCATCGTGTCGAGCGTGAAACGCACGCGACACGGGCTCAATCCTCAGCACTACGATATCTGCGGGCAGGAGATCGTTCAGGCGTCTTTGCATTTCCCGAGGCGGCATTCGAACCTGTCGATTCAGCTTGATGTGAACAACCTGGCCAAGGGCATGGACGCCGGCATCGGTTCGGCCTGCCGCCTGTATCTCGGGGTCCTGCTGAAACACCGTCACTGCAGCTTTTCGCAATTCGCCCAGTACAGTGCGCGCATTCTTCTGTTCCTGCGAACCGCTGTAGCGCGACCCGTCGTATTCGAGAAGCAGTTTGAAAGCGTTCAAGCGTTCAGTTTGTCGATCGGATGATAACGTCGTTCTGCGAATTGATGTGCCCTGCCTGGAAATCCGCAAGGATTTCCATCATGGGGCTCATCATTGGCGTAAGCCCGCCACGCGAACCATTCTGTCGATTTCCGGAGCGGATAAAGGTGCTTGACGCGTCGAGCGGCATTGTCCCAACGTTCTGGTAAAACTGCGTGTGTATGGAAAGCCCGCCCTGCGGCGGGCGAAACAAATACTGTTCCACATTAGAGAGGTAAAATGCGCTGACGACCGCATCGTGTTCCTTCAAATATCCACCAACAGCACGTATGGCTTTCGGGCCACCGAAATTTCCGACGATAGGAACAACGAGGTTCTTCTGCTCCAGGTCCTTAACGAAGCGGAAACTCTCTTCGGAGGCGAGGTAGCTGCGATTGATGCCAATGTCGTCGGTAACCACCATCAGTTCGGAATAAGCGACATTGTTCGGCCCACCACGAAGTGGGGCGCGGCGGCCGAGGCCGTCGATATTGGAGGAATAGTTCAAACTGGGACCATACGCGGCGAACACGTCGAAGACATGGTCGAAAGTAAAGTGATCCTGTTCCGTCAACCTGAACCCGTGTCGATTCACCAGAAGATCTTTAATAGCCCTGCGGTTGCTTTCCGCCAGGGCATTATCCAGCGGGGTATCCAGGTACTTTGCGAATAGCTGCTCTGGAGTTGAAGCCTCCGTCAGCCCTTCCGGGCGGGGTCTCGAGAAAATGATAGAGAGAAAATCCGCGCGATTAGACGCCATCTCAAACGCTGCCTTGTACATCAGGTGCTGAATCATGTTCTGACGGCGAATATCGACAATGAAGGCGATCTTCGGTCTGAGCGAGGCGATGTATTGAAAGTTCTGTTCGGGCCCCACGCCGATATAGGCGCCCCCGGGTTTAACAACGGCTTGCAGTTTGGGAATCAGGGTCACATATCCGAGTTCATTCGAAGAGAAGTTCTCCGAAGTAAAGAACCCGCCGTCCTCCGAAAACGTCTCGATCATTCTCCAGAATGCTTCATCGCTGATTTCGGCAGGAAGGGTGTCCGCGGCAGTAGATGCCGGTACGGCGGGCAACAGAAGGACGAGCGCAAAGGTTATGGCCGTCAATACCCGCGACATCGATCTTAGAAGCCCGAGCCTGGTGTCCTTCATCCCACCCTCAGTACTCTATTGCGATAGGTCCTTAACATCTCCGTATTGACGGATCTTCCCGGCCTTGTACTCCTCAAGCAGCATTCGGATTGAAGACAACGTGGATCGAAAACGAAACAGGCCTCCGCCTCCGCTGAAGGAACGAATGAACATGCTGCCGGAGTCCAGCGGTAGCGTCGCGACATTCTCGTAGAAATCACCAGCCCGGAAATCGTTAAACAGGTATTGTTCGACGTTCGAAAGATAAAAGGCTGTAACGACCGAATCGTGGTCTCTGATGTATGTCCCCACCGCGCGAATCGTTTTCGGGCCGGCAAAATCTCCGATGAGGGGGATGATCAGGTTCTTCCTCTGCAGATCGCGCACAAAGCGATAATTCTCTTCGTTGGCGAGATAACTTCGCGTCTGACCCGTTCCGTCGTCGATCTGCATAAGGTCCTCGTACGTCGGATTGTTCGTCCCCGCGCCTCGTCCGCCGGTTGCGTAATCCAGGCCGGGACCGGAGTCGACAAATGTGGAGTAAACGTACTCGATACTCCTATCTCCAGCGAGATCCGACGCGCGCAGCCCAAACTTATGTTTCTCCACCAGGAGGGTCTTTATGGCTTGCAGGTTTTGTTTTTCGAGTTCGGCATCTGCGCGCACACGTCGATAAGCGGCGAACAATTCCGCAGGTGTCGACCTCTCGCTGAGTCCCTCAGGACGCCTTTTCGCGAACAGCCTCGATATGAAATCCGCGCGATTCTCCGACAATTCGAAAATCGCCTTGTACATCAGCAGTTCGATCATGTTCTGCCGGCGAATATCGACAATAAATGCCATCTTCGGCTTGAGCGCTGCGATGTAAGTAAAGTTCTGTTCCGGGGCGACGCCGATGTAGACGCCTCCAGGCTTTGTATCCTGTACAAGACGGGGGATGACGTACTGGTAACCCAATTCGTTGGAAAGAAAGTTTTCGAACTGAAACGAGCCATCAGGCTCCGACATGTCGACAACCATTTTCCAGAAGGATTCATCCGGGATTTCGCCGGGCAATACTTCGGCAGCCCGGAAGGCCGGCGTTGCGAGTAACAGCACTGCAGTCGCGACAAGAAGCAGTGCGGGACTCAATGAAAAGCGGCGTTGAAGATCTCGCATGAATACCCCTGGTATGCGCGCCCAAAACGGCCTCCAAGTATGTACCGAAACGACCGTTCTGCTTGAGAGGAAATCGCGGACAAACTGTCGTCGGCCTCGCGATCAACCGTCGCCAGCGGCGCGCTGTCCAGAGGTCCACCGCCTGTAAAGTGGGCCAAGTATTCAACTTTTGTTGGGATTGACGTTCGATTTGTGCGATAACTATGGGCGTTTTAAACAGGAGGATTCGCCCTGATGAGTACTACGGAGACACCGAAAGACGCCGCTCCAACCTTTCGTATAGATGTCGGTCTTCACGACATGCTGAAGGAGAGCCACGGTTTGAAGGATCTCGAGGATCCGATCGGCCCAGTCGAAGGTGGATTGCCCGAACCCGTCTATCCCCAGTATCCGGACCCGTCAACCCGATGGAAGACCGAACGCGCCTATAACAATTTCAAACGATTACGTACCTGGAAGGGCCTCGGCGCGCCTTATTTCAAGTCGAGGATGATGCCGTGGGAGTTGCGCCCTTTGATTGCGTATCTGTTCAGCGAATGGAAATGCAATCTGGACTGCCATTACTGCTGGTCTTACGACAACAGCATCAAGGGAATGACCGAACCTGTCGCCAAACGCTCCATCGATTGGCTTCATGAAACGGGCAACCGGTTCCTTGCCCTGATGGGGGGAGAGCCCCTCCTGCGTCCGCACTTCATCCACAAGATTACGTACTATGCATCGAAGAAAGACTTCATCACGTACCTGCCGACGAACGGTCGCCTGATGAAGCCCGATGTAATCGATCGCCTGGGTGATGCCGGGCTCGGGACCGTTAATCTTGCGGTCGACGTGGTCAGAGAAAAGCCCGGACTGGCGAAAGCGCTGCAACCGATCCGGCCCTATTTTGATCATCTGATCAAGGTTCAGAAGAAATATCAGATCTCAACGTTCTTTAACGTCTGCATCTGCCGGACGAACATGGATGACGTCAAAGAGCTCACGCAAATCGCGAAAGACCTCGACATCGGTATCGATTACCATATCGTCGAATCTCCTCTGATCGATTCCCCGCACTTCAAGCACCTGAACAAGAACAGCACGTTTTTAACTCCCGAGGATTATCCGGCTGTTGACGATTTGATTGACTGGATCGTCGACCAGCAGAAGCAGGGAGTAAAAGTCGTAAATCAACGCGACCGCCTGCTGCAGATGAAAACCTTCATGCGCGGCCACACGGAACCCTGGGGCTGCCGAGCGGGCATCAATACGTTGATTATTCGCACGGACGGTACTCTGGCTCCGTGCTTCCCAATGTACTCGGCAACGTATGACTGGGGTGTTGCCGGCGCTCCGAAGTTCGATCGCCAGCAACTGGCGACCATGAAGAAGGAGTGCGAACTTCACTGCTTCTCAACGCTGAATCATATCGTCGCGTACGTTTACAACAACGGGAACGTGATCAAGTGGATCGTCAAGAATGCGATCAAGAACGGGCTGACCAAGGCGGAAGGCACCGTCGAGTAACCATAAATCCAGGGATCGGGGTATCCCCGATCCCTACTCCAACCGGCGAACACCCTCGAAGAGGCACCAGAAACCCGCAATTTGAATCATGTGGTAAAGATCATTGTGATTGAAGTGATGATGGAGGTCCCATCCGATCTTCTGAATCGCAAGTCCTACAGCGCTGACGATCAAACCCCGACGGATCCACTTTACCGACTCAAGTTCGCCGCGTGAAACAGACGTGATGATCGCTCCGGCAACGATGAATGCGGCGCTGGCCCCGATGAGGAACATCGTGAAGTCCCAAATACCTTTGGCGATGGTTGGAGTCAAATGGAGGCGGAATCCGTGAAACGTTCCACCGAGCAGCGCGGCAATCGAGCCCGTCACGAAGGCCAGCATCCAGATAGGCAATGCCCGGTGGGAGCCTTGAAGACGGAAGGTCTGGATAGCAAACACGGCGCAGGTCAGCGACAGCATATAGTCCGTGATCATCGTAGCGGGTTCAGTAATTTTCATGACCGCAAGGGATACTAACGCAGCGAAAGGACTTTTGTTTTCCGTAATTTGCAATCCCTTGAACGCGCGTGTCAGAACGAATAAGCTGTTTCGGGCGTTTTTCTCGAAAAACGCCCGATGAGGAGACCAGATGGCGCCAGTTCACCCTGCAATAGAAAATTGGGTTAAAGAAATTGCCGCTCTCACGACGCCGGAGCAGATCGTTTATTGTGACGGCTCGGCCGAAGAGGGCGAGCGGATCACGCGGGAATGCGTTGCCACCGGAGAGCTGATTGAACTCAACCAGAAGAAGATGCCGGGCTGCTACCTTCACCGCAGCGCATCTCACGACGTTGCGCGCACGGAACATCTGACTTTCATCAGCACCCAACAGCAGGAAGACGCCGGCCCCAATAACAACTGGATGTCGCCAGCCGATTCCCGAGCCAAACTGACACCCCTCTTTAAGGACTGTATGAAGGGACGCACGATGTACGTTGTGCCTTTCCTGATGGGTCCTCCGGGTTCTCGCTTCTCAAAGGTGGGTGTTGAGATCACCGACAGCCGGTACGTCGTGCTGAACATGCGGATCATGACGCGCGTCGGCAGGGTCGCCCTGGACCACCTGGATTCGACAGGGGACTTCACAAAGTGCCTGCATTCTCTTGGCGACCTGAGTCCCGATCGGCGGTTCATTGTTCATTTCCCTGAAGAGAACACGGTGTGGTCCGTCGGGTCGGGGTATGGCGGCAACGCGCTCCTGGGAAAGAAGTGCATGGCTCTACGTCTGGCCAGTTATCTGGGCAGCAAAGAGGGATGGCTCGCGGAGCACATGCTGATTCTGGGATTGAAGAATCCAAAGGGGGAAATGCACTACGTCACCGGCGCGTTCCCGTCAGCGTGCGGCAAAACAAACCTTGCGATGCTTGTGCCGCCGTCATCGATGCCTGGCTGGCAAGCCTGGACTGTAGGCGATGACATTGCGTGGCTCCGCCCTGGTACCGACGGTCGTCTTTGGGCCGTCAATCCGGAGTCCGGATTCTTCGGCGTTGTGCCCGGCACGAGCCGTCAGACGAATCCAAACGCGTTCGACATGATTCAGCGCAACACCATCTACACGAACGTTGCCGTGCGTCCGGACGGCACTCCATGGTGGGAAGGCCATGACGATCCGCCGCCAGCCGAAGCGCTCGACTGGCAGGGACGTCCGTGGACACCGCAGTCGAAGGAAAAAGCCGCTCACCCGAACAGCCGCTTCACCGTGCCCGCGGCTCAGTGCGCTTCGCTCTCACCGGAATTCGAAAACCCCAACGGGGTTCCCATTGATGCCATGTTGTTCGGAGCTCGCCGACAGCGTCTCGTGCCGCTTGTGTATGAAGCTTTCAACTGGCAACACGGCACGTTTCTCGCCTCCACGCTTTCATCCGAAACGACGGCGGCAGCTACCGGAAAAGTCGGCGTCCTGCGTCGCGACCCCATGGCCATGCTTCCGTTCTGCGGATACAACATGGGGGACTACTTTGGTCACTGGCTCGAAATGGGCAAGACCCTCAAGCAACCGCCCAGGATTTTCCGGGTGAACTGGTTCCGCACAAACGATCAGGGTAAGTTTGTCTGGCCCGGATTCGGAGACAATCTTCGAGTGCTCCAGTGGGTGCTCGATCGGTGCGAAGGACGAGGCAAGGCCACGAATACGCCGATCGGCCTTACGCCAACAATTGACGCCATCAACCGTGAAGGGCTGAGCATTTCCGATAACGTCATGAAAGGTCTCCTCAAGGTGGATCCCGCGGAATGGGTCGAAGCCGTCGCGGGTCAGGATGATTTCCTGAAATCCTACGGCCGCAGGATGCCCAAAGCGATGTGGGAGGAGCATGAAGCTTTGGCCCGCCGGATCGACGACAAGCTGACTGCAACTGCAGCGCCGATCGCCGACTGACAGGTTCCAGGCACAGCATGTTGAAGCGGCGGACGAAAATTGGGCTGATACTGGCGAGCCTTGTAGTCCTGTCTCAGGTCCCTTTTCTCTATCGTCATATTCAAATCCGCAGGCTTTCTGATCGGATCGCCGAACTGAATCGCAACCAGAAAGACCATCGCGCTTCACGGCACGACGACTATGCCGGGGTCCTCCACGTCCATACATCCCTCGGCGGACACAGCATGGCCACTTTGGAAGAACTGATCGAAGGGTCCAAAGGGCTGGACTACGTCGTTGTCACCGAACACACTGCAAACCTCGTCGACACGGCAGCGCTAACGCTCAATGGCACGTTCAACGGTACGCTGTTTGTCGGGGGTAACGAATTGGACACCCATAGCAGCGACCGGTTTCTTTTGATACCTGGCACACGGGAAGCGTACCTCCGGCGCAACACTGAAACGCCCGAATTCCTGCCACCGTTCCAACACGAAGGCCGCCTGGCCTTTGTCACCTACCCTGAACGGTTCAACAGCTGGACAACCTCGAACTTCGATGGTGTGGAAGTCTTCAATCTGAGTACCAGCAGCAGAGGCGTCAACTATGTGCTGTTCATCTTCGACATGTTGTGGGCTTATCGCAATCACGCTGACCTCGCGCTGGCTACCCACCTGTCGCGTCCGGACGGGAACCTCGAAATGTACGACGAAGCGGCAAAGCGTCGGCGGATTACGCTCTTTGCCGGCAGCGATGCGCATTCAAACATCGGATTTCACATTCTGGGTGACGAAACCGGCAAGAAGGTTCTGAGCTTTAAGCTCGACGATTACGCCGCCGTCTTTCGTGTCGTCAGAACCCATGTGTTGCTCGAAACGGGAAAGCCCCTGACACGGGAGTCTCTGCTCGAGGCACTGCGTCAGGGGCATTGTTTTGTCGGGTTCGATATCCTCGGCGAAACCCAAGGGTTTTCCTTCTCCGCAGGTGCAAAGATCCAGGGCGACGAAGTAAACCTTGCCGAAACGCCGGGTCTGCACATTACGACACCGGCGGAGGCTCGGATCGTGTTGCTGAAAGACGGGATCCCGATATCGGAGACGAAGTCAGCGACAAAGCTTGTGTTTCATCCCAAAGAACCCGGCGCATACCGTGTGGAAGTGTTCCTCGACTCGCTCGGAAAACCTTTCGATCGAATGCCCTGGATTCTGTCGAACCCGATCTACGTGAAGTAGCCGAAACATCTCCGCGCAAAAACTTAATTAGAGCAGCAAATTTCCCCCAACGTGCCTTATTATTCGTTCATATATCTGGAGCTGCTGTGGACTTTGCGAACTATCTGATCTCGATTCTCATGTCCCTCGCCGTGGGACTTGCCGGATTCGTCTCGGCATACAAGATCTTCGACTGGCTCACTCCCGGCGTTAACTTTTCCGACCAGCTGAAGGCCGACAACCGCTCGGTGGCGATTTTTCTCGCCGGCCTGTTCGTAGGACTGGGGCTGCTCCTGGGAAGCGCTGTAAAGTGAAACGCGCACTGGTTGCGTTGCTCCTCCTTTTCTGCATGTGTGTATCCGCCACCGCGCAGGCCACGGCATCTCCGACCACTGGAGCATCAACGCTGTCTGATTTTGTCGGAGGGCTCCGAAATGCAATCGACAGAAATCTTGGACGCCCTTACGTCTGGGGTGCGACGGGACTGAAAAGTTATGACTGTTCGGGGTTCATCTGGAGAGTTCTGTACGAAAACGGAATCCTGATGAAGCGCACGACGGCTCGCAAGTTCTACATGATGCTGAAGCCGGCACCGAAGGATGAACAGGGCAACTTCGGAACTCTCGTCTTCTTCGATGATCTCAAGCACGTGGGGATCATGGACACACCCGACGCCTTCTACCATGCTCAGGTGACCAAGGGAACAAATCGTTCTGCGATGAATGCTTTCTGGAAGACGAAGATCTACGGATACCGCAGGCTGCCAACTCTCGAGAAGTAAACGGATACGCCGTCACGCCGCGACATTAGTCGGAACTGTACGTGATCTCCGTCCCGCAGAGGGCCTTACCGGCCGCCCAAACAAACAATGCTGCAAGGCTAAAGAGAATGAGCACGCTAAACAGCGCGCTCGACGCGTCGACGACAATAGAAAACGGGCCACGGTCGATAATAAGCGGAAGCAGCGACTGCAGGTAATGCATGACCGTAAACTTCTGCAGAGTCGCCGGAAGAACAAAGTAAAACGCCTCCCATAGCCCAATCACAATCGCCGGGATGACTGGATTGCGGAATCGCAAGCCGGTAAGCGTAAAAACCCCGCCGTACGCCATGCAGGCAAGGATGGTGACCAGGAGGTAGCGGATGAGGTTCGGAATTCCTTCTCCTTCGAGGAAGAAGGATGTACCGGAAGATGCCGGCATGAAGATCAACAGGTTGGTCAACGTCGTGCTGACTCCGAAGATCAACGCCATCGCCACGCTTCCCGCGAGAAACTTTCCTGCCGCAATTACCTCGCGCCTTACAGGCGCCAGCAGATAGAAGTGCAGAGTCTTCTCAAGCATCTCTCCACGAAACAACTGGGAAAACACCAGAGCGCATGAAAAGAAGATTGCCAGTCTGAGCATGAACGTCTGGTAAAAGAACGCGTACATCTCGGACAAATCCGCGAGCGGGGTTCCACGCATCTGCATGCGAATCCCAACGAAGAGAAACAGTACGACCGGAGCGAATGCCGCGAGATATACGCCGATCCAGCGGCGTGCGAGAATGTACCTCTTGAGTTCCACTCTCATGACGACCAGGGCCTGATGGACCCACAAATTCCATTTCATAGTGGAGCTGCTCCATTTGACCCGACGAGGTATTGATAGACGGCATTGACGTTTTCGTCTGCGGGCGCAACGGACTCAACGGCAATACGATGTTGTAAAATGATCCGGTTCAGCAGTTCGTAGAACTGATCGGGATTGCGCGTCGATACCAGAAGGCCGTGGCCATCCGTATGAATGCGGACTTCAACCACAGAGTCCTGTTGAAAAACGCTTGAAGCAACGACTGCCGGCCGGTCACATCGAATCAGGATTTGTATAGGGTGCTCCTCCATCTCGTGGCGGACGCCCTGAATATCGCCTTCAGCAACAACGTAGCCGCCACTGAGCATGATGACGGAATCCGACACGATATCGACCTCGTGCATGATGTGGCTGGAAATGATGACGTGCATGCCGGAATCGGCGAACTGGCGAAACAACTCGATCACCTCGGCGCGAGCCATCGGGTCCAGACCGTTCAATGGCTCATCCAGGATCAACACCTTAGGTTCGTGTGCCAGCGCCAGAGCGAGCCGGATGCGCTGGCGCATTCCCTTGCTGTAACCAGCGACGCGCCGATGCGCCGCGTCCGTCATCCCCACGCGTTCCATGACCTTCCAGGTGCGTTCCTCTGCCTCCCTGCGGTTGAAACCATGGAGCATCATCATCGAGTGGATCATGTGATACCCGGACAGTCCTTTTGGAAATGCATCGAATTGCGAACAATATCCGATGTTGCGGTAGAACTTTTCGGGATCCGAGGATGGCACATCGAGCACACGAATGGTTCCCTTCGTCGGATGGAGCACACCCGTCATCAGGTTCATCAAAGTCGTCTTTCCTGCTCCGTTCGGTCCAACCAGGCTGGTGACGCCAGGCGCAATGGAAAGGGTGACGCGATTGACGCCGAGGACCTCGCCATAAAACTTGGAGACGTTGTCGAAGGCGATCAACCGATCGGATTGCATTAACGCACCACCTGTACCGGACGGATTTTCCAGCTCAGCAGCAGCAATGCAAGACCACAGACGACGAGGAGAGGCAGCAGTCCGGTCCACGCCGGAATCGTTCCCCACGGAGGAGTCGTAATGCGATATTGAGTCTCATTCAGAAAGAGCCAGCGCCAGATCATACGCATTGCCGACGGAAGATTCAGCAGCGTTCCCCATCGGGTGATCAGCATGACGTTGGTAACAGCGCCAAAGCCTGCGGAAACAAAAAAGACGCCGAAGAGCGCTGCGGCCGCGACGGGTCTCCATTTGATCCATGCCGACAGCGCGAGCGCAATCAGAGAAATGGTCAGAATCCACAGCCATGAGCCAACCAAAATTCCACCAAGAAGGCGGAGGTTGTCCCAGGACCACGAAAGACCGGCGAGGGCCGTTTGCAGACCGAATAACAACAATCCGGGCACCCAGGTGATCAGGGAGGTCACGATCACCAGGACCGACAGCTTGCCAACAACGTATTCCGCGCGTGAAAAAGGCCGGCTGAGGTAAAGCGGCATGGCGTTGTTCGCAAGATCCGGCGACACGAGGCCGGGCCCGAGCAGGGCAACCAGGAAAAACGATATGAAGGTTTCCACGACATAGAGCGTCCCGAAAAAGTTGCCGTCGATCGACAAAAACTGTAACGGACGGATATCGATTCCCAGGGTTGCCAGGGCATCAACATTGCTCCGTAAATAGATAATGACCATTGCAATCAGATGAGGGACAAGTGCCAGGACGAATGCGCCGGTGTAGAAGCGCGTTCCAAAGACCGATTGAAGCGCATATCGCGGAAGTATCGCGAATCGAAAGCGCTCGTCCGTCAAAGGCCCCGCATAACGAGTGTAGGTGCGCTTGTAGACAGCCATGCTCAGTCCTCGTCTGTTCTAAATCTGGTTACCTGCAATCATTTCTTTCCGGAGTCCATCGCCTTCATGAAGATGTCCTGAAGTGAGTCCCGTTTGTATTGGAGACGCCGGATCTGGGTCGTGTGCGTTTGCGCGAGCTGATAGAGATCCTGGATCTCCACCGTTTCCGGGAGGACCATCTTTACCCGGCTGTTTCGCCCGTCCACGGCACACTCGCAGCCCAAAAGTTCAGCAGCCTCGAGGAAGGCCGAATTTTCGCCGCGGGTCTCCAGTTGAAGGAACTTCCGATTAGCGCGGCGCTCTTCCTCAAGGTTGCAATAAGTGACCACGCGGCCGTCCTTCATGATCATCACTTCATCACAGAATTCCTCGATGTCGCGGAGTAGATGCGAAGAGATGATGAGGTTAACGTCGCGCGTATCCCGAATTTCACGGACGAGTTGAATCATGCGCGCGCGTCCTGCAGGATCCAATCCGTTGGTAGGCTCATCGAGGATCACCACGCTCGGGCCGTGCACAATCGCTACAGCAAGCTTCGCCATTTGTTTCATGCCCAACGAATAGGTACCAAGCGGACGATACCTCGCCTCGCCAAGCCCCACGTAGAAGAGCGTTTCATGGGCTCGTTCCATGGCAGCCTCGGATGGGAGGCCCGAAAGCTCAGCCATCATGCGGACGAAACGGATTGCCGACATGCCGGCGATAAACGCATCATTTTCCGGCATGTAGCCAATGCGATGACGAATCTGGCGGATCTGGGTTTGCACGTCGAGGTCAAGCACACGTGCCGTTCCTGATGTTGGCGGATAAAAACCGAGCAGCACCTG
>DASTBJ010000042.1:0-4613 GCA_035712125.1 Terriglobia bacterium | reverse complement strand
GGTTGCCCCAGATGGGGCTATTCAATACATTCACCGCATCGGCTCGAATCGTTATAGACCGCGCCTCATCGATCGCGAACTTCTTCGATAACGCCGCATCCATGCGGAAGTTCGCAGGTCCTTCAAACCAGCGTTGTCCTGTCGATCCTGTCGTCCCCGGCCCCGGGTTCTGAAGAACGATGTTGCCGTTGTTGTCCACGACGACCTGATTCGTAAATCTGCCGGCAAGAGTCGTATTGCCACCGAAATTCGGAAGAGGCGCAATACGGGTCTTGAGGTTTTCGAAATATTCGACATATCCGTCGCGTACCTCGACCTCTCCGAAATCCCCCAGTTCACCAACAAGATCGGCCGTGTTGATACTATTCTGAGCGCCGAGAGTCTGCCTGAAGACGGTGGCACTGTTTGTACCGTTCCCTGCGTTGAACCCAATCGGCGCTCCAGTCGACCAGTTAAAGATGCCCGACATCTGCCAGCCCCCCACGAGCTGTTCCAGAAAACCGCTGGCAGATGTCAGCAACAATCGGTTTTGGCCGAATGGCAGATCCCACGCGCCGAATGCATTGATCGTGTGACGGCGATGGAACGTTTCCAGTCCCTTTTGCAGGCTGCGGTTTCGATGGTCTCTGGCAGTCAGTGTCGTATCCGTCCCGACACCGGCGGGTATGGCGGTATTTCCAATCGCCCTCGACCACGTGTGGGCGAACTCGGCGGTGACGCCATGGGAAAACCGCTTTCGAATCTGAGTGACGAGCGAATGATACGTGGAATTGTCGTTGTTCCCATGCAGGCCAAGACTGCGGAACTGTGGGTTAACCACGATGTAGTTCTCCGGGAGCCCCGCGTTCCTGAGCATCGCCAGCTTGCTGCCGCCAATCGCAGTAGTGGTGTTGATGTAATTGGCGAGCGCACCCACTTCGCCGTTGGCCAGCCATATGTTTGTCGTTGTGAAACGCCTCAACGCTTCCGATCCTGTAAGTGTTGTTCCGTTGACGATACCAACGCCAGGAACGTTCAGGTTCATCAGCATGCGATTGAAGAGTTCGGCGTTGCCTCCGGCGCGCGTCGTGTTGAACGCGTCGAGGATCCCGTTCTCGAAAATGTTCACCTCGTTCAGCTGAATTGGGGACCAGAGTTTTGTTCCCTTCGTTCCGCTGTAGCTGACGTCGAGTGTCAGGTTGCGGCTAAGCTCGTACTGCACGGACAGCGTGTAATTCTGGACATAGGGAATAACGCGATTGTCGTCGTACGCGGCAAAGTCGACGTTCAGCGCGCTGGTTGGAATGGGAGCGAGCGGCGCGCTTGTTGGTGTCAGAGGCAGCGCAACGGTTGTCAGGTCGGTATACGTCGCAGGCGAAACCGTCCGGAGATTATCCGTGCCCGGAATCGAAGCCAGCGTCGTGGTGTCGTAGGTCAGGAAGGTCGCGCCACCCGTGTAATTGATGCCGTAACCGCCTCGGAGGATCAGCGGACGACGGCTCCACGGCATCTGCCAGCTGAAGCCCACAGATGGAGCAAAATTGTTCCAGTCGTCCTTATACGCCTGAACGCCCGGATTTGGAGAATTCTTGCCAATCAACTCGAAGGTCGTCGGTGAACCACCGGTCGCGAATGGATTCCACAACGCGCTGAAGTCCCTGCCCGCGGATCCGAAGAGTCCGGCCTGGCCTCCGCTCGCGCGTCCCGCGAGACCGCTGGCTTCCCACGGCACGCCATACTTGTCGTAGCGAAGGCCCAGATTCAATGTCACAGAATCACTGACCTTCCAGCTGTCCTTAAAGAACAGGGACCAATCGTTTTGGTGGATGTCGCGTTGTCGCCTGATCGTGACTTTGTAGTCGTCGAAGCTGGTGGCGGTCGGACTATTGATGATGAAGCCCTGAGTGATTTCCGATACCGTTCCCGCCAGCGTCGACATCAAGTCCTTGGCCGGCGTCACGTCCGCTGCGTTCAGACCTGGGAATAAGGCGGTAGTGATTCCCTGGATGGCCACGCTGCCCTCTCCCAGGGTTGCGCGTGGGTACAGGTCGGTGTTGCCCGTATTCCACCCATCAGAGTTGGCGAAGATCAGTTCAGTGCCGAACTTGAAGGAATGCCTGCCCTTTGTCCAGCTCATCGTATCGGCGAATGACCACAGGGGGCTGTTGGAACCGCGCGTCGCCCCCGTTCCATGCGGAGCGATCGGGCTTCCCAGCGTGGTATTCCCTGCGGCGCCTCCGACAAACGGGAGGCTCGAAGTGAGGTTCAGGAGATAGCCGTTGTTCGACGGAAACGTCGCCACAGCTTGCTGAGCGACATCGTCGATGTCGGTATCGGACGAACCACTGCAACATCCCAGATGAATCGGACTCCATCCGTAAAAACTGGTACGGCGCAGGCCCCACCGGAATTCGTTCAGCAACGAGGACGAGACGATCGATGTCAACGCGACGGTGTAGATGTCCGGGCGCCTTTCAACAACTCCGTTGAACCCGTTCGGATAGGACGCAATTCCCGCCTGTCCGGTCAGACCTGTGTCCTTTTCGCGGCTGAAGGTACCAAACAATTTATGCCGGTCGTTGATCTGGTAGTCGACACGCGCGTTGTATTGGTTACGGTTGCTGTTGTTGGTCACGCCGGTGGCATCTTCCGATCCTTTGATCGGCCTCAACCAACGGAAACCCGCCGTGTTCAGGCCATCGCCAACTCTGTAGTCGTTGGGCAGCGGCATGCGTTGCAGCAGTTGGGGAGTAACCCACACGGGATCGATTCTGGTTCTGTTGGGATCGTTGACCTGACTGAAGAGATTGATGGAGTTCAGGAACAGCGGCACTCCGTTGTCGGAGGTGAGCACATTGCCCTGCAAATCCACCGACGGCGTCGTGGCGAACGCGTTGCCGTTCCGCCGGCTGGTGCCGCCCCCAGCACCGGTGGCATTGGCCGTGAGGAATCTGAAAATACCCTGGCGCGCAGTAGGTGTCAGAACGTTGGAGATAAACTCTTCTTTGCGAAGATAGCGCTGGCCTTCATAAAGGAAGAAGAAGAACGCCTTATTCTGCTTGATCGGTCCTCCGATGCGTCCGCCGAATTGATTTCGATTCGTGTAGGGCTTGGTGGCGCCGACCAGATTGTCGAAGAAGTTCATCGCATTCAGCGCGGAGTTATTGTTCGTGTAGAAGACCGCGCCGTGAAACTGGTTTCCACCCGAACGTGTCTGAAGGCGAACCTGACCCGAGCCGCGTCCCACTTCCGCATCGATCGTGTTCGTAGTGATCTGGACCTCCTCGACAAGATCCGGGGTGGTGTAGGTCGCGGCAAAGGCGCCGTTCCAATCCATATATCGGCCGTCCGAAACGACCAGCCCATCGCGCGTCGTGTTCACCTGACTGCTGCGCGTGCCGGCGAAGGTCGTGTTGGCATTGTTCGCGCCGGTCGCTATAGCACCCGGGGTGTTTGCCGCAAGATCCATGATGTTGCGCGTTTGAAGCGGCAGGTTTACCTGATCGACGCGAATCACGGTCCCGACGGATGCGGTTGTCGTTCCCAGAACCGTATCGGCCTCGATCCTTACCTCAACGGCCTGATCGACTTTGGCCAGCTCCAATTGGAAGTTCAGACGAACCTGCTGGCTTTGACTCAGTTCGACCTTGTCATACGTCTTGGTCGCGAACCCCGCAAGTCCAGCGGATAACCTGTAGATGCCGGGCTGAAGACTGGCAAATTGATAGCTGCCGCTCTCGTTCGTAACGACACTGAGCGACACGCCGGTGTTGACATTCACAGCCACAATCCGAACCCCAGGAATAAGAGCTCCACTGGAGTCGCTGACCGTTCCCCCAACGGTTGCGTTTGCCTGGGCAAACACACTGATCGCAACCGCGCAAACCAGCAGCACTGGTGCGTAAGCTTTCATATGTCCCCCCCATGGCGCTGTGGAAATGCGCGCCATTTTCGTCGGTGTTATTGGTGCTGATATATCACACCGGAGGAACGGCTGGGAAATTTCGAGTAGAAAAAGAAATTGGGGACAGAGAGCAATTAAATCGGAAATCGGACGAACGGAAACCTTAAAGCCGAAATTGAAAATCTCAAATCGGACCTGTTCTTATCCTCAAGCGTGCACGAAGCCGGCGAGGTAAAAATCGGGCCAGACCGGTCTGACCCCGATTTCTCCTTATCGTGCCGAATACTGCTGATACACCGTGGTCTTGCCTTCGGAATCAAACAGCAGAACCGAATATGCGTCTCGCCGCGTTCCGACTTCCATGCCGGGCGAACCGATGGGCATACCGGGAACCGCGAGACCTTTCGCCTTCGGCTTTTCCTTTAATAACCGCTGGATTTCGCTCGCGGGAACATGACCTTCGATCGTGTACCCGCCGACAGTCGCTGTGTGACAGGAACGGAGAGCGTTGGTGACGCCGAATTTCTTTTGATATTCGGCCGTGCTCTCGACCTCGATAACTTTCACGGTGAATTTGTTCTCTCGTAGATGATTCACCCACACGGAGCAGCAACTGCACGTTGCGGTCTTATAGACAGTGATTTCGTGTGTCTGGCTGTGGACTGTTGCCAGGAGCCCAAGGATCAGCATTGCGGAAGTTAACAGAACTCGTCGTCGAATCACGGAGTTC
>DASTBJ010000041.1:0-7022 GCA_035712125.1 Terriglobia bacterium | reverse complement strand
CTTAGAAGAGTGAGATACCAGCGCCACGCCCCAACCAGCGTTCCAGCGAGCGCCAACAGCATGAACACCCATTCGTCGTCAGAAAAATCGAACATCAGATGTTTAGGTAATACGCGCCGCATTGTAATAGAGAAGGCGTTTACCCCGGAACAAATCCTGCAACGAAACTCCCCCTGAATTGACACGCCTGCGTTGATGCCAATACAGTTGCCGGGCCCGCCTGCTCCGCGGGTCGAGAGGAGTCCCTTATGCCCAGGTTTGTCGTCTCAGTTTGCCTCGCCCTGTGTGTGGCGTTGTTGTCCCTTCATGCGCAGCCGCCACAGGCAGCTGCGCCGCGCGAACTGACGGCGCTCGACTATATCCAGATTCAGCAGCTTGTTGCGAAATACGCCCGGGCGATCGACACCTGTTCGAACAATGGATACGATTACGCGGACCTCTTCACGCCCGACGGCGCTTTCATTCCATCGTTCAACGGCAAACCGGGTAATCCCATCCAGGGCCGTGAGCGGCTCGCGGAAGTGTCCGGCGGCGGGTCACGCGGCTGCAAGAACGTCGGGTGGATCGAGCAGGGCGTGCGCCATATCTACACCAACCACATCATCACGCCGACGGCCGAAGGAGCCACCGGCACCGTGGACATGCTGATGATCGGCCTTGGCGGCGATCCCAACAAAATCGAGTACGACGGTTACTACGAGGATACCTACGTGCGGACGCCGCAGGGATGGCGGTTCAAGCAACGTGTGCATCATGCGCTGTTGAATCAAGGAAGACGCGTAACGCCGCCGGCGGCCGGCAAATAGGAATTCGGTCAACGTCCCTCGAGTTCGATTCCACGTCACCGGATCTTGCGAACGATATCCATCAGGATGGGAGGCATGAGCTTCCGAATCATGCTTTTAGCAGTACTGGTGAACCTTTCGTCGGGGCGCTGTCTGAACGTTGTGGAATAAGTCTTTTCGTCTTGCGGTCTGCCGTTGGAATAGTAGTAGAGCGCCATAGACTTCCGACTCGAACCCTCGGGGCATGTCAGGGGATCCGGATGGCCGTGATACGAGTTGCTATTCGTCGAAAAGATTACACAGCGATTCAAAATCGGCAGAATCTTCTGCTCGCAGCGGCTCATGTCCCGCGACCACAGCTCGAGATGCCCGCCATATTCTTCTTTCCAATCCCGGTTCAGGTAAAGAAGCACATTCAACCGGCGGTCAAGCTTCAGCCTGTCGTACCAGTTGAAGTCGCTATGGATTTTTAAAAAACCACCGCGCTCGATCTGATGAAGACCTCCGCCCCAGAGATATGGGTCAGGGATGAGACCGTCGATACCCGTTAACTGTTCGAGGAATGAGCAGAACGTCGACGCGTTGAACTGTTGCAGCATGTGTCGCGTCGCCGGTCCCAGCTTTGCGTCGTCACGCGAGGCCAGCTTCTTTTCTGTTTCCTGATTGTATTGAATCCAATCGAGGGATGTGGGTTTCGGAAATTCCGCGATAACTTCTTGAAGCGCTCGCTGGTCGGGAATGAAGTTATCGATGACAGCATGAGGGAAGGGATTCGCTGAACGATACTTATCAGACAGGCGAGTCGCGACTTGATGAAGGTACGCCGGGTCGAAATAAAAGAGATCTGAACCCATGGATACTTCAGGGCACCTGTGTCAACCGCTGTTTTTCGTAGTGGAGCTTGTATCTCGCTTCCGCTGGGAAAGTCGAGACCAGCTGCACTTGAATGTCGGTGCGCCGTAAAGCAACTTCAGTAGCATTCCGGAGAAGCTCCCCTGTGAAATGGATCGGATGAGAATCAAAGTAGATGATCTCATTTGGTTTTGGCGCCGGTAACGCCGCCAATTCCGAGACAAAGGCCCGGTAGTCGATTGCCATCGGTTTCTGCCACATCCGTCTCTCTTCGCTGTCTCGACGTTGCACCACATATGTCCCCCAGCACAACGCTGGAAGCACAGCGTATCCGACCAGGGCGGAACGAGCGCCAAGTTTCGGTTCGATAAACTTTGTCAACGCTTGCACCAGCAGGCAGGCCAGTCCACACAGACCGAGGAATGGAATATACGAGAGATACAGTTCACGGTGGTTGATCATAAAGATCACCGGAAGAAACGTGATCAGGAAGTAAGTCTGAAAGAACAGGCCTCCTCGGCTTTTCCGCAGAACCAGGAACAGCAACACACCCGCAAATCCGATACTCCAGAATTGCCAGCGCAGAGTCGCATTGAAGAGCTCATTGAAAAAGACGCCAAGGCCGCGCCCGAGAGTGATCCATTGCAGATCCATATAGTGCAGGCCCGTTGGATCGCTGCTGCCGAGTTCCCCGAGTTTTCGCAGGCCGAACCAGATGCCGAGCGCAGCCGGTGGCAACAGAAAACCTGCTGTTTTGATGAATGGTTTCTTCTGCAGCACGAGATCGCAGAGCAGCCAGATCGCAGGAAGCGTGATCGCCATTTCCTTCGCCTTTAGCGAGAAAAGAAACAACACCGTGCAGGCCAGAACGATCGTCCACGACCTTGGTTGTTTCAGCCACCAAAGGATTCCAACAAAGAATCCCATGGCGCTGAGCAGTTCAAAGATCGAACCGAAATTCCAATAAATATCGGCGAATGCAGCCTGAGAAGCAAACAGCATCGCGCCGATGACTCCTCCGGCCTGGCTGCCGGTGATGCGCTTGAGCACCAGGTAGACCAGCCACGTGTTGATGGCATGCAACAGCCACGCAGTCCAATGATAAGGCGCCGCATTCACGTGGAAGATATTGAAGAGAACCCAATAGAACGCCATTCCCGTTGGCCGAACCGCGGAGGACGCGGGATTGACCAGGTGTTCGATAGTCTGCACGCCGTTCTGCCGTTGCGCCCAGTACAAGTTGTTGAAATCATCTGTGGAGAGATAGGCGTCGCCATACAAGTGGTACGTGAAGATGAGCATTATCCCGATACAGATGGCTGGCACGTAGCGCACGCGGGACCATCTTAAACCAAGGGGCGTGCCGAGCGAAAAATGGGGGCAACCGGCCTTTATAGCCCCAGGTTCGCGCGAACTTCCGCGGTACGCTCGCGAGCGACTTTCAGCTCCGTGCGGCCGTCTTTCAGTCGAATCAGGAGCTTGCCGCCAAACCAGCTGTGCACTTCCTTCACTGCGATGATATTCAGCAGCGTGGAGCGATGGATGCGGACCCACTCCTTGGGAGGAAGTCTCTGTTCCAGTTCGCTGATGCTGAGGTCAACGGCATGTTCCTTGCCTGATTGCACCGCGAACGTGAGTTTATCCTTCGCGAAAAAGTGCGTGATGTTTGCGACTTCAATGAACTCCACGCGGTCCCCCACTCGCGAAGCGATCCGAACGATGTGCTCGGGGTTTCGGTGAGTGAGCATGCTTCGAACCTGCTCCAGGAGACTTCCGATGCGCTGTGGGCTGTCACCAGCCGCGAGCAATCGGTCCAGCTTGTTCAAGGCTCGCTCCAACTGTGCTGCGCCGAAAGGCTTCAACAAATAGTCGATGGAATTGACCTTGAAGGCCTCAAGCGCGTACTGATCGGGCATTTGCCTGGAGGCGGGAGCGTAAAGAACGGCGCGCATGATTCTCACCTCGAGGTCGTTTGGCGCGAGTAAGACCGCACGATCCATTTCTGCGGTTCCTTTCTGAAGATTTCCCATCCCAGACTGCGCTTTGCCTTTTTGTGCGTCCATGAAGAATTCTGCGAGTGTGGCTGTGCCGTGCCACAGTAGCGCCTGGGCGTGGTCAGGGTTTGCCGCAAGGACCTTTGACGAAGCTTCGTTCATACGCTTGAGGGCGTCGGCATTTCCTGCCAACGCGGCGAACAGGTCGTTTCGCATCTGATTCGAATCGAGCCGGGTTTGAGCCAATAGGGATCCAGCTGCAAAGGTCACGAGCAGAAGTCGAAAAGCTTTCATAGTTTCCCCCCGCCAATGAAATTATCGGGTCTGGCGATGCCGGATCGCTGGCTGTCCGACGAAGCGGGTGTTTTTCCCGACGAACCGGAGAAAATCGACAATAGTCCTGATCGCGCTTGACGTTGGATTGAAGGCGATGCAAGGCTTTCAGGCGGCGAACGGTTTAAGCAGGAGGAACATCGTGAAAACTCATCGGATCCTGATGGCCATCAGCTGCTTGTTTCTCGCGGGCGAAGTCTTTCGTGCAGCGGTTCCTCCGGTGCCCAATGTCTCCGGTCCCGTAAAGGAACCGGGGCTGATGTATCCGAATCCCCCGGTAAACGTTGTTGCCGAGGCTCCAAAAGTCGAGGATTTTCCCTATCTCACCGAGGAGTACTTCGTTTCCGGTACAGCTAATGGCACGCCATATACGACGCGGATCATTCTACGGCGGCCGACAGACGCCGGCACATTCAGCGGAACTGTGGTGGCCGAAGCGTTGCATTCCGGCGGGCGTTCTCTCGTTTTTGAATGGTCGCGGATTTCGGTTCTGACGCGAAAGCACGCCTTTGTCGAAATTGTGCACAGCGCCGCGAACATCAATACGCTGAAGACCTTCAACGCCGAACGGTATGCGGCACTCGCTATCGCGCAAGGCCAGACCAACGAAGTGATCGCGCAGGTGGGCCGCCTGATCAAAAGCAAGACCGGACCGTTTGCTTCGCTCGATGTGAAGCGGGTGACATTGATGGGCACATCCGCATCGAGCGGCACGGTGCGAACGTATCTAGGCGTACACGCAAACCTGCGTCTTCCCGACAACTCTCCGATCTTCGATGGTTTCCTTCTCACCAGCACAAACGGCAACACGCCACTGCCCGTCGTGGACGTGCCGATGATCCAGATGCCGACGCAGACCGAGGTGGTGACCTGGGCCGAGATGGGCATCGCTTACCGGCGTCCCGACAGCGACGAAGCGGGCAATCGTTTTCGCATTTACGAAGTCGCGGGAATGCCGCACAACAATTCTTTCGAAAGTCCCGGCTTCCGCAACGATCCGTGCACCCTGCCCGTCACGGATTTTCCGGCCGGCGCCTTCACCGCGCTTGGCCTGAATCACCTCATCGACTGGATCGCGACGGGCAAGGCGCCGCCGCGCGCTCCGTATATCGAAGTGGACCAGAACACGACGGGTGACGGATCCCACCTGGCTCTGGATGAATTCGGAAACGCCAGGGGCGGAGTACGTAACGTGTGGGTAGACGTTCCGGTGGCAACTTACGGTGTTTTTGGAGTCGGTAAAACGCAGGCTCAGAACCGCCTGTGCCAGCTTGCCGGCACTGAGGTGCCGCTTCCTGAGGCCGCGCTCCGCAAACTCTATCGCAACAAGGATGATTACGCTGCGCGTGTGAACAACCGGTTGAAGGAACTCATCTCCCAGGGGTGGTTCCTTCCGGAATATACGGGAGTTGTGGAGAATGCAGTGCGCGCAGAGAAGATTCCATGACGACCTCTACTGCTGAACGTTTCCGCCGCGCGCTCCGCCACGGGTGTCGGCATTGACGGGTGCCGTCACCGGCCGCACCTGAAGGGGCAGGGCTGCCGGACGATCATCCGCGGCTGCGACGCCCGGAGTTCCGTCCACTGGGCGTTCGTTAACTGCTCGCGCATTTCCAGGGTCATGCCCGCGTTGATGCGTTCCATTTCTCCGCGAGCCTGAATAACACGGTTAATCTGGGTAAAGAGGCGCTGCTACGATCCACCGTTTCGGCTGCAAGCATCTTTGCGAGTTGCGCCTCTTCCTTCTCGAGTTGTTCTTTGCTTGAAATCAGGTTTCTCTATGAAGCGCAGACACTTCCGTGCCGTGAACTTCAATAATGCTGATCGACGTCGGTGACGTGCGCCGCAGGCGTCAGCGTTGCTGCGCGGCGGCAGCAGCAGGACGCGACGTGCGAGTCGCGCGCCATCGCGGCGAGCTGCTGTTTTCTTCCATCACTTCGCCGTTTACCCGCGCGACATATGGCGTCTGGTTGACGGTAAACGAGAGCTCGTTTCCCCGGAGCTTTCCATTTGAGATAGCAGCGGCCCCGAGCGTTCCTGTGACATTCTGAAACTTCTGCGTCAGCGTCAGCGTTCCCTGCGGAAGCTGCCAGCTGCCTGCAACATCGGCGGGAACGATCCAGAGGTGGATCGTGCACCAGCTGCTGCAGTCACGCAGTGTCTCGGTGGAATCCGGTTCCCATCCCTGGTCTCCGAAACCGAAGGTGTTGCTCACGATCCGGCTACCCGGGCGCAGCGCGAGAAACTTCGGCATCAGCTTCTGCATGTTTTCGACAAGGAGAAAAAGGGCCATTACCGAGGCCTGCGAAATATCCGCGGCGTACATGTCTCCCTGGAGGAACTGCGCCTTCGCGGACACACCCGCTTCCGCAGCAAGGCGCTTTGAGAGGTCGACCATATCCTGATTCCACTCGACGCCAAGCGCCCGAGCGCCGAGCCGTGCCGCGGTGATCACGTTACGGCCGTCACCGGAGCCCAGATCGATGACATAGTCTTCTGGCGTCACTTTCGCCACTTCCAGCATTTTGTCGACGGTCCCCTGAGGCGTCGGCACCCACACGACGTCTTTGCCCGCCTGGCCGACAGTCGGCTTGAAAGGTTCAGGCGTCGTTTGTTGCCCCAGCGCGACGCCGCAAATGAGGAATAAGACAGTGAGTTTGTTAATGAGCTTCATGGCTTTGGAAGTCTATACCAAAAATCGTGGTCCGGCCTGACCCCGATTTTCAAGGCAGGGCAAAAACGTACAGCGCATGGCCGCGATTGGGGACCGTGATTTCGGGTGTCAGGGTGGACGGTACGCCACGCGGGCTACCGCCACCCAGGCCTGTCGCAACCGCAATATACTGCTTGCCACCCACGGAGAAACTTATCGGATACCCTTGCACGGACGTAGGCAGACGCGTTTCCCACAACACGCTGCCGTTGCGCACATCGACCGCCTTGAAGCTGCCCGCGAGGTCCCCGACAAAGGCCAGCCCGCCTGCCGTTGACAATACCGACGTCAGAAACGATGCACGTTGTTCGAGCGACCAGGTCTGCTTCATCGTGTCGACATTAA
>DASTBJ010000040.1:0-3869 GCA_035712125.1 Terriglobia bacterium | reverse complement strand
ACCGAACCGTTGGGGGTACAAACGCCCCGGGAATCGTAGTTATTCAGGACGGGTGGGGGCTAAACGACCAACTAAAAGGTATTGCGAACCGGCTGCTCGGCGACCCTCCTCCGCGCGGCGCGCCAGGTGCCTACTGCATTTATCTTCCCCGGCTAACGGCAGCAGCCGTACTCCATCTGCTCGTCGGCGTTCGGCCGGCCGCCGGGTGTCAGGTCGAACAGCGTCCACAGCGGCTCGACAGTGCCCATGTGCCGCGGGTCCTGACCCGGATCGGCTGGCTCGAACAGCAACTCGGATGCCCAGTGCAGCCGGATCGCCCCATCAGACCATCGCTTGAACACGGTCATGACGGGTGCCTGCTGGCCATCCGCGGCTTCGCCATGGTAGTCACGCTTGAAGGTATTGCCGGCGGCAGACAGAAGTCGGATGTGCTTCCACCGCTTGTCACGGGCGAACGCCGAAACGCGCTCGATCGGGGCCTTGGCAACAACTGCCAGGTTGCCCCCGAGCCCCTCAAAATGAAGCATCGTTCCCTCCCACATGTCGATCAGCGCGGTGCATGAGGGGCAGGGCCCCTCGGCGAGGGCTACTTTAGACATCTCTCCGGTCGTCGGACCGGGCCGCCGGTCGTCGGCATGACGGGGAAACATAAAGTGGTAGAGCATCAGAGTGTCTCCGCCGCGGAACAGCTCGGACAAGCGCACCGTCGATGGCGCACCGTCTACTCCGATGCAGTCGAATAAATAATCTTCGGGCACATCGCCGCCCGGTGGCAGCGCCCTCAGCTGAGCCGCAACAGCCTCCATCTCCCGTCTCAGCGCAACCTCGCGCTTCAACAATGCAGCACGCGTGGCCCGATACTCTGGCGTCTCATTAGGAAATGTCACCCCATTGGTTTTGCCTCAATGATTGTTGATGTAAAGGACATTTTCATCATACTGTGGCGCGCTTATGTCGCGCGAGCATAGACACACGTAATCCGGTCCGATTGCATTGGCACGTCACATCCCGACCTGAGAAAGCGCCGTGATGTAGGTCACCGTACTTTCAAGCTACGTCGGTCGAGGCTAATTTGAATCGCTCTTGTGGGGAATCCGGTGAACGATGGCGGAGAACTCGTCGGTGGCGACTTCAAAGGCTTTGAAGGCTGCTTCCCATTCCGCCTGGAGCTCCCTGTATCGCTGCTCGCCGGCTACACTTCCGCGAGTTTCGAGCGCTTCCTTGAGGTCTCTCGAAATTTGACTTAGCCGTGCGCGAGCCTTGGAAAGTTTAGCGAAGGCTTCGGCACTCTCAGGCGTAGGCATCGACGCAGATTAAACTGCCGGTGGCCGTCAAGTCTAGAAACTTACTGTTTGGGAGAGAGTAGTGTCTCCGTGTTCGGAAAGATCCAAATTGAGCGTTCCCAGAACCGAGTATGAATGACTGGCGAGACCCTCAAGCCGCTCTTTCCGACCTCGCTAACAAACGAATGACTCGGACCGGCGATGTTCTCACACGCTTCCCATCCACAAGAAACTCCATAGAATAGCCAACAAAAATGCCGAACGGTTTGAAGGACGAATTCGAAGAACAGCCGGCGATCTGAACCATAGTGTCGCTGCGGAAAATGCGCCCACCTCGGACACGAACTTGCGCCGTCTCCGGATCAATTACGGTCACCCAATATGTGTTGTTCGTGGTTGCAATCGATAGCTCGTCGCCACTCGCCAACTGGCTCACCTGAATTCCATCCGTTGCGGTAGATGGGTCCTGGTCGAAATGATCTGCAACGGGTATCTTTCCTGGATTAAGGGTGTCCATCTCATACCTCCGGGTTCACTCGGTTTTGTGGGTACAGGCCCCAGCCGGCAAAAGCATGGAAAAAATCAACGGAAACGGCACTTCGTGTTTGTTAAATCGATGCACTTCGTCTCCTTGGCTTTATCTGACAGCTTCATAGCACGCTGAGTTCCGATCGCGAGCGTAAACGCAATCAAGGTTCGCGACTATTTAGACAGCGCGACTGGGCGCCCCCGCCTGTGCCAGCTGGGCAAGAGGCAGACACCAGGCAGCGGAAAAAGTGACGTCTCAGAAACAAGCGTTCGCCGCGAGAGCGTGAGCTTCAGGATCGTGCCCGAAAAAAGAGGAAACAACTGGCATTGGCGCAGAGCTGTTCTGCCGAAACGCATGATTGGCGCTAATTTCAAGTCCTCGCACCCCTTATAGGTAATAAGGGAGCCGTGTGATTCAGGAGGGAATGATGTCGTCGTCGCGGTCTTTCTTTCTTTTTGGTTCTTTTTCTTTCTTTGTGAATGCCTGTGGAAATGTGGAAAAGTCCATGGGCCGACTCGGGGCTGGCTACGAATAAGCACCCCAACCAGAACGATGGTTACCCGGAGACGTCCGAGCCAGGCCCAGTCTGGAAAGAGATGCATACTCAGATGTTGTCCTTCGAGGACTCGGCTATAAGGGTTGCAGTTTTCCAGTGAGGTCGGAGAAGGAGTCGACAAGGTAAGAAAGATGAAGAACGACGACGAAATCGTGGCGTGGATTGGTATGGATTGGGCCGATGAAGCCCATGAAGTTTGTGAATACAGCGTAGAGGGCGCCAACAAAAGCAACTATGCGGTAGAGCATCTTGCGGAATCGCTGCAGGAATGGATTAACCAGTTGCGGGCGCGATACGGAGGCAAGCGAGTAGCAGTCGTATTGGAGCAGGCGCGAGGAGGCTTGATCTATGCGCTAATGAGCACCGATTTCATCAGCATTTATGCGGTGAATCCGCATTCGTTGGCTCAATTTCGCAAGGCGCTGTATCCCAGCGGCGCCAAGAGCGATCCCTCGGATGCAGAGCTGCTGGAAGAAATGGTACGGCAGAATCGGCAGCGTTTTCGAGCCTGGACGCCCGGAGACGAGCAGACACGAAGTTTGCAATTGCTGACTGAAGGACGGCGTAAGTTTGTCGACGATATGACGGCACTGACCAATCAGCTGACCAGTGCCTTGAAGAGCTACTATCCGCAAGCATTGGATTGGGCCGGAGAGCTCAGTAGCGCGCAGGCGTGCGCGTTTCTGGAGAAGTGGCCGACATTGGCCGATCTGCAAGAAGCTCGAGCGTTCCGGATTCGAGAGTTTTATCAGAAGTATGGCCGGCCTCAGCGTCAGGTCCTGGATCAACGCGTGAAGGAGATGGGAAAAACGCAGCCGCTTACCACAGATCCGGCAGTCGTGATGGGAGGTGTGATGATGGTACGCGGACTGGTGTCGCAAATTGAACCGTTGCGGGCAGTCATCGAGAAATATGACGCTGAGATTGCGCGGATTTTTCAGCAGCATCCCGATCGGGCCGTCTTTGAAAGTTTCCCGGGAGCGGGCAAAGTATTAGCCCCGCGGCTGGTGGCGGCCTTCGGCGCGGATCGGGATCGCTTTGAGGCCCCTGTGGAGATGCAGCAGTTCTCGGGAATAGCGCCGGTGACGGAACGAAGTGGCAAATCGAAATGGGTCCATCGGCGTTGGGCGTGCCCGAAGTTTGTGCTTCAGACGTTTCATGAGTTTGCCGATCAAGCTCGGAAGTTCAGCACGTGGTCCAAACTGTACTATCAACAGCAACGCGCACGCGGCAGTGATCATCACGCAGCTATCCGAGCATTGGCATACAAATGGATTCGGATCATGTTCCGGTGTTGGAAAGATCGCCGGCTTTATGACGATGCGATATATACAAAGTCTTTGTCAGACCGCGGATCGGCCTTGGCGGTTCAGCTCAAGGCAGCGAAAGTGTGACGAACCTAAAAACGCTGTCGAATGTGGAAATCTAGTGGATCTTTTGTCAATCAGGGCCTTGACAAACAACCTCAGATGTCTCCGGGGTGCGGCGCCAGCGGGCGGGT
>DASTBJ010000039.1:0-12624 GCA_035712125.1 Terriglobia bacterium | reverse complement strand
GGAAGCGTCCTGGAACACCGTGCTGTTCATCATCAATGGGCTGGTGTTTACGTTGATTGGATTGCAGATGCCCGCCGTGATGAAGGGGCTTGGGCAGTATTCGACCGCACAACTCGCATTCTACGCGGCCACGATTCTTCTGGTTGTCGTTGCTGTGCGATTCATTTGGGTATTTCCGGCGACCTATCTTCCCAGAAAGCTGTTCCGGTCGATCGCGCGGAAGGATCCTATGCCCCCGTGGGGTGTGGTGACGGTACTGAGCTGGACCGGTATGAGAGGAATCGTTTCACTCGCTGCCGCTCTCGCGATTCCTTTATCGCTGCCGTCGGGCGAGCCCTTTCCATTCCGGAATCTGCTGATCTTCCTCACCTACGTTGTCATCCTTGGAACGCTTTTGGTTCCCGCGATCACGCTGCCGCCGATGATGCGATGGCTCGGCATCAAAGACGGAGGGGAGAATCTGCGCGATGAAACCAACGCCCGGCTCGCCCTGGCGAGGGCCGTCCTTCGCGAAATCGATCAGCTCAAGGAGGCGAAGGTGTTTCCCGCCGATCTGCTCGAAAGCACAGCATCCCGTCACCAGCGTCGAGCGGAGACTGTGCAAAGCAATCTCGAACCCGCCGCCTTCTCTCCGCTTTTCAGCGAAGATCAGATCTTGCGCCAGCTGACCCGACGGTTGCTGGCTGCCGAACGCGCGCAGCTCGAGAATTTGCGTCAGCAGGCGACGATTCACGATCATGTGTTTTTTATGCTGAGCCGGGAACTCGATATCGAGGAGACGCGTCTGCAAGGACAGCGGGTTTGAGATGAGCGACCAGAGGGGGGCACACGGCCATGAATGAATTTCAATGCGCGACACCCATTCTGAACGTCAGGAACTTCGCGGCGTCTATTGAGTATTACGTTAACAAACTGGGCTTTCAGAAGAAGTGGGATTGGGGCAATCCGCCGGAGTTTGGTTGCGTCGCTCGCGGCAAGGTCGAGATCTTTCTATGCGAGGGTGGTCAGGGACAGTCGGGAACATGGATGTCCATCTTCATGGATGATGTGGAAGAGCTCTACAACGAGTATCAGAAGAGCGGCGCCATCATTCGACAACCCCCAACGAACTATCCATGGGGCGTCCGCGAAATGAATGTGGAGGATCTTGACGGCCACCGGTTTCGCATGAGCAGCGAAGCGACGGGTCCGGCCGATGCGCCAGTGCTGGATATATAAACGGGTTGCAACGCAGTCACGTCTCGCTTACATTCAAACGCGGTCGGCAGTTCACCGAGGCGTCGCCGTCCCGAATGGGAAGCTAAACCTGCCTAACCACTTTTCGACGAACACTTATCCCGTGCCGAGTCGGAAGCCGGCGACCACTGACAATCCGAATGGACCGGCGCGTTTACGAGGATAAGCCGATGAACCGATCTGTTTTCCCCTTTTACGCCAGTGATATTTCCGCGCTTGCACGCTCGCTCAACACCCAGCTTGCCGGTCGCACCGAAATGCCCGGACATGTCGAGATGTTGAACATGCTCGCCCGGGCCGTGGGATCGCGTAACTTTCAGCATTTTCGCGCACAAATAATCGCGGAGAAGCGCTTGTTGAGCGCGCGAGATGTCGCCGCACCTGTGGATTACGTGGAGCTCCAGCGTCTGTCCCGTTACTTCGATGCAAACGGACGTCTGGTGCGTTGGCCGACGAAATTCAGCCATCGGGAGCCCTGTCTCTGGGTGTTGTGGTCAAAGATTCCCGCCCGCAAGACGTTTTCTGAGCGCGAAATGAACGATTTGTTGCTCGCGAACCATAAATTCGAAGATCCCGCGCTGCTTCGCCGCGAGTTAAAGGAGCGGCGGATGGTGACTCGGACACTCGACGGCCGCGAGTATCGTCGACTGGAACGCAAGCCACCACCTGCCGCCCTCGCTCTGATCCGGCTGAGAGGTGAGATCAGGTGACGTTTCTCTCTTCGTGAACAAAATGGGTTGGGCGGGAATATTGCAGGTGTGAGAAAAGTCATACTGAGCCTCATTATCCCAATCCTTGGGTTTCTCAACCTGACTCCTGCATTCGCGCAGGTCATGGAGGGCGAACTGCGAATCACCGTGCACGACCCTGACGGTCGTCCGGTCGCCGCACGTGTCGAACTCGCAGGACGTAATCCGGATTTCAGAACGACGGCCGACACAGACGCCTCTGGGGAAGCGCGCCTGCAGCGGCTTTCCCCGGGTGTTTATGCTCTGGTTGTGGAGCGCGCCGGTTTCGCCCGATTTGAAGACACGATCGAAATTCGCTCTGCGGTGCCTCAACAGAGAACGGTGACTCTGCGACTGGGCACAATCTCCAGCGAGGTGACAATTCGTGAGAGTGCGCCCCTTCTCGATTCAACGCAGCCGTCCCTCGTGCTGCGGGTCGGACGCGAGCAGTTGGACGAGACCCTCGGTACGACACCCGGTCGCAGCACCGTCGATGTCATAACGACAATGCCCGGCTGGCTGCTCGAAGCAAATGCGGTATTGCATCCACGCGGATCCGAGTACGACACCCAGTACGTCATCGACGGTGTGCCTTTGTACGACAACCGCTCGATTGCCTTCGCACCCGCCTTTGAAAACGACGAATTCGAAGCGATCAATATCTTCACCGCCGGCTTGCCCGCCGAATACGGCCGCCGGCTCGGAGGAGTGATCGCGCTGGACACGCGCAGAGCGAGCGGGCCACGCTCCAGCGGCGTCGTGCGATATCAGGCGGGGAGCTTTGGAACTCAGGCGGGATCGTGGTCGCACCAGTTGCGGTCGGGCCGCGCAACCATGTCCATCGGCGCTCACGGCGGCACGACAGACCGTTATCTGGATCCCCCGTCCCTCGAAAACTACACGAACAGCGGCACCGCCACCGGTGTTAACGGGCGCCTCGATTGGGATGGAACCGAACATGAGCGTCTTACGCTCTACGTACGGTCCAATCGTACCGACTTCCTTGTGCCCAATGACCTCACACAGCAGGCCGGCGGCCAGCGCCAGGATCGCCGGAATTCGGAGACCGCAGCCCAGGCCCATTACCAGCGCATTTTCTCGCCACAAGCGATCATGGCCGTTCGGGGTATGTTTCGCGATGTGGCTTCAGCGTTGTGGAGCAATCCCGAATCGACGCCCGTCTACGTGGACCAGAATCGAGGCTTCAGCGAGGGGGCCATCAGCGGAGCAGTGACCATGGAAAACGACCGGCACACCCTGAAGTTCGGCGGAGATGTTCGGTTAAACCATCTGCGTGAACGCTTCATGCTTGCGGAGCCTGACGAGTTGCCCGAGTTCGATCTCGAGTTCGACAACGAGCAAGACGGAACAGAAACGTCATTGTTCGTTCAGGACCATTTCCGAATCGGAAACTTCGCAGCCCACGCCGGAATCCGATTCGACAGCTACCGCCTTCTGATCGACGACGATGCGTTCAGCCCGCGCGTGGCTGTCAGTTACTACATTCCGTCGGTTGACCTGCAACTGCGCGCGTCCTACGACCGGATATTTCAGCCGCCTCCAACCGAGAACCTGCTGCTGAGCAGCGCTGCCGCCACACTGGGTATCGACGAGGTGGAAGAAGTCCTGCCCGTACCCGCCAGCCGTGCGCACTTCTACGAGGTCGGATTTCGCAAGCCGATCTTGGACATCTTCCGGCTGGATGTGAGTCACTACTGGCGGAAGTTCCGCAATTTCCAGGACGACGACGTGTTTCTGAATACAGGGATCTCCTTTCCCATCACATTCGATACGGCGCGGATCGAAGGCACTGAAGTACGTTTCGAACTGCCGCGATGGCGGTGGCTCTCGTCGTGGGTGAGCTACTCGAACATGGCGGGACACGCGAGTTCGCCGGTTACGGGAGGACTATTCATCGAGGGTGGCGAAGCCGACGAATTAAGGGATGTCGCGGTTGAGTTTCCGATCAGCCAGGATCAGCGCAACACGGTAGCCGCTCAGGCTCGCGTCCAGCCCCATTCACGAGTGTGGTTTAGCGGCGGCATCCGTTATGGAAGCGGTCTGCCCGTCGAGCTTGAAGACGAGGAAGACGAAGAGGACGAACAGCCCATCCCACCTGAAATTCTTGAACAGGTGGACTTCGAACGAGGCCGCGTCAAACCCAACTTCAGTCTGGATCTGTCTGCCGGGTTTCGCATCTGGGAGCGCGAAGTGCGATCGCTGGTCGTGCAGTTTGATGTGCGCAACGTGACCGATCGACTGAATGTTATCAACTTCAGTGGGCTGTTTTCCGGGACGGCACTGGCACCAGGCCGGCAGTTCACGTTTCAAACCAGGCTGAGTTACTAGATTTTCCCTGCCCAAGGAAAAACTTCCTCACCGACGCGGCATATTGTTCCGGCGCCGTGGTCATCCCCTCATGTGCCTGCCCTTCGAGGGTCTCGATCCGTGCATTGGACAGCGTCGCGGCGAGCATATCCGTCGCCCAGAGATCGCGCCGGCTTTCGGACCCGATTTGCAACAGCACCGGACAATCCACCTTCCGGTAGCGTTCCGCGATGAACTCGTGGCAGTTGAGCGCGCTTAAATCCCCCAGCGAGGCTTTCGCATCGCTGAGGATCGGCGGCCAGAGATCGCTGGCACGCACCTCCTGCAGTTCTTTCTCGGGCACGTGAAGCACGTCTCGAAAGAACGTGCACGCAAAATTATCCCAGTCGCTCGCGGCCGCCAGTGCTTCGAGACGTTTGAATTCCTCGCGCGACATCAATCCAGGCCGCGGCGGTTCATAGACCACGAGTTTGCGTATACGCGATGGAATCATCTCAGCCACAACCAGGCTGCACCTCGCGCCGTAGGAATGTCCCAGCAGGAAGACGGGCTGCCCGATTTTTTCGATGAGCGCCACGACGTCCCGCGCTTCATCTTCCAGGGTGTGGCCCTGGGTTGCGGTCGTCTCCCCGCGTCCGCGACGCGCGATCGCAAAGATGGTGAAGGCATCCTCGAGCAGCGGCTTGACGAACTCCCAATTCGTCACATCGTCGCTGAAGCCGCCGTGCACAAGAACGAGCGGGGCGCCATTTCCGTACGTCGAATACGACACTGTCACGCCATTCGACAAAGTCATGCGGCTTCTCATAGAGCTGCCCTCCTTGCGAGCCGCGGTCCCCACTCTCCGCCAGGGCGGAGGATCGTGCGTTCGGCGATGTAGTGCTCTGCCCGTCGGTGCTGGCCGCCACGAATGGAGGCTTCGATCAACGTCAGCGTCAACAGATCGCGCTGCGCGTGACTTCCGCCAAAGCGGTGGGCGATATCGCGGACAGGTTCGATCAGCGTGACCGCATCGCCGTATCGGCCTTGTCCGAACGCCCGGATCCCGCGGCACACGGGCAGTCCGACATCTCGCGTCATCATGACGTTAGTGCCCGTACCGTTGTTTATCGTCCATTCCAGATCGGCCAGGAGACGATCTCCCTCGTTCTCGCGGCCCGCAAGAACGAACGCGAGCATCGCATGCAGATCATTGAAGGCATAAAAGCCGCGTTCTGCATCCAACCGCGCAGCCCAGTTGTCGGCAATGACAGAAGCTCTTGTACCGATTTCGGCGCCTTCCAGATGCAGGCGCCACAGCAGGGCGGTTGCGTCCAGCAACTGCAGCGCGGAGTCCGGCGGCGCCGCATGGATTCTCGAGTCATAGAGGGATAGAGCGTCTCTAAACTTACCACGGTCCATGTAGAACAGGGCGAGATGCCACCAGTTGTGAAAGGCAAACCCGTTGTTTGGCGCCCAGTCCTCAGTTCGGGACGCGAGCCACTGAATTCCCTCCTCGATACGTCCTTGCATTTCCATGACGTGAGTTACGGCGTGGATGGCCCAGGCATCCTTAGGCTCGATCGCCAGTGCGCGGCGGCCGGTCTCTTCCGCTTGCGAATACTGGTTGCATTCTTCCAGGCCGAACGCGTGCATACCGAGGATGTAGGAATAACCCGGCAGATCTGCGTTCCAGTGAGGCAGCACGCGCGTGACGCGGTTTCTCAGGTTCAAACTGTCGCCACGGTAGAAGTCGAGCAGGTGTGCCGACTGGATGGCAAACGCATCGCGCGGATTCTCCACCAGAACCGCGTCGAATGCGGCGTTGGCGGCATCCCAGTCGCCTTCGAGCAGGACGGCTGCCGCAACGGTCAGAATGCGCTCGCGAGAGTTGGCCGAAGGCAGCAGCGCCTTGGCTGCGTTGACGCCGGTACGCGCCTCCCCCGAAAACCGCTTTTCGGTCATCATCATGAAAGCAACGGCTCTAAAGAGATGTCCGACGATGAAGTCCGGGGCGATTCGCAGCGCCTCATCGATCGTGGCAATCGGGTCGCCGACGTAGGTCTGGTATTGCTGCAGCGCCTTTTCGTAGAGCGCCAGCACTTGCGGCTGCGAACAACTGACGGGCACATCCCGAGCGTCGAAAGTTTGTCGCGGCCTTGTCATCGTGGGTCCACAAATCATAACGCCTCCGTTCCTGCTGTATTCATAAAAGAAGGCGTAAGGGCGCGCCTCACAATGTGAGGGGTGGCTTAGAGCACCCAGTCCAGCGGCTTCTCCGGGGCGTAAGCGCAATAGGTTCCCGTGCGTACAGAATTTTCAAGATGCCGGCCCAGCGCGGGATGAACGGCTATCGCCTTTCTTATCGCGCTGCGAATTCTCCAGGTCACGGCCGTTCGCGCGCGCTCAACGGCGCTACCAAGCCGCCGTGGTTTACCGGCAAGTCCGAGGGCCTGGGATAGCGTCGATACGATCTGGTCCAGTTCCTGGCGGGCGCGCTCGGCACGTCCGGTGTCGTGGAACACCTCGGCTTCATCAATTTCCGTCTGGAGAGTTTTCACACGTTCCGTCAGTTCCCGTCGTGCGCGGGCATCGAGCATGACGTCGTCGCCTGACGACTCTGACGATCGGCCTGCAAGATCGAGGCAATGAATCGTTTCCTGGGGCCGCGCAATCAACTGCGCGAGGTCGTGAAATCCCTTCATGTCGATCAACTGCAGCGCCAATCCATCGAAGCCCAGATGCCAGACGTCGCCCTCTTTCCGGAATACGGGCTGGGTCGAATTTCTCCCGCCGGTTCTCGGACTCGTGCCAGCCCGCTCTTCATCCGGATCGCCGCGCAGACCGGCCAGCTTCAGGCCACGTTCGAACTGCGCGGAGTCTTCTCGCCGCCGGAACGGATTCACTTGCATCAACCAGCGAAGAGGTTCTCCGGGTTCGGGCCTGCGGCCGAATGTGATCTTTTCCTGAAAGTCGGCGAGAAACCGTTCGAGTGGCGCCGCCGCACCCGCAACATCGCCGCTCAGAGCGAGCGCAGCGGCCTGATATGCCGGCACATCGACAGTTACCGCTGGAGTCCTCGCCATCAGCCCCAGCGCTTCGGCGTGATGTCCAAGCACGAAATGCGCCAGCGCAGCGCTGCCGACGTACCAGTCCGGATAATGCGGGTTCAGCCGCATTGCTTTGGTAACGAGCGTCAAACCCAGCGCTGGGTCTCCCAGAAATCCGTGGCACACCGCGGCATGGGCAAGAACATCCGCATCGTTGGGATTCAGTTCGATCGCTCGATCTACGTGCCGTATCGCTTCATCGAACCGGCGGCGGTAAAGCAGGATTCGGCCCAGAATCAGTTGGATCAGCGCATCCTGATCCTCTAGTTCGGCTGCGCGTCTTGCGTTGTGAAAAGCAAGCTGTTCCTTGTCGTCCCAGAGTTCCCAGGCCTGACAACTCCATTCATTGAAATGCGATAGAGAAATGCCCGCGTACCCACGCGCATAATTCGGGTCCAGCGAGAGAGATCGCTCGAAGAAAATGCGAGCCTCAGCATCGGCCTGTGGCGTGCCACGATGCAGGCAGTCGATGCCCCGGAGCCAGCAGTCATAGACTTCCAGGTTGGCAAGGGGCTTGCGTCGCGCTTTGCGCAGCCTCTCGTTTTGAATTTTTCCTGCGAGCCGGCTCGCGACCTGCGTCACGATCTCATTTTGAACTTCGAAAAGGCGTTCGGCCGGCGCATCAAAACGATCGGACCACACCTGCCGGCCCGTTGAGTCCACGACCTGCGCATAGATGCGAACGATGTCTTCGACCCGCCGGACGGATCCTCGCAGGCGATATGGCGTCGAGATTTCTCCGGCGTTCGGAAGGGCACTTTGCGCGTGAATGATCTCTAGCGTGGGAAAGCGCGATAACTCAATCGCGAGATCATCGACGAAACCGCGAGCGAAATAGTCCTGCGAGATGTCGCTCGACTCGTTTTCGAACGGCATCACCGCGACCGCGACAGATGTGGGTTCCATACCGCCCCCTACTCCGACTCCGCCGGCCATTGGAAGCAAAGGGTATATCCGTCGGGATCTCGCACGTAGACCTGATTCATGCCGTAGTAGGCAATCGCCGGCGGATCGACCTTCACTCCTTTGGACTTCAGAAACTCGTAGGCCCCTTGAGGGTCCGGGCAATCGAAATAGAGATAGGTCTCCTGATGAATGGTGTTGTGGGCCGGGTTCGGCTTCTCCGGGCGTTCGTCATCGTCATACGCCGTGTTTAACATGAATGTCACACCGCCTTTCGACAGCATGACCCATCCGGAGTTGTCTCCCTGCCCTGTATCCTGCACGACCTTGAACCCGAGGATATCGCGATAGAAACGCAACGAGTTCGGCATGTCGAACACCGAAAGCAACGGTGCCATGCCCCGGATTTCCAGTGTCATAGGCTCCTCCGAAAGGTCAGCCGGCTTTGAAAGGGGTCGAGATTTCAAATCTCTGACGACCTTTCAACATCAGCACGCGATTTTATCTCTAACCCGCAACGTATACTCTTACTTCATGAATCCCTTGATGTCATTTCTCACGGGGCGTAACTCACGCCGCGTAGTCGACACTGTTGTACCCGCGCGGACGCTCGACGATGTCGTGTTGCCCGACCGCACTCGCCAGACGGTTGAGCACGCACTCGCCCAGGCTCGAAATTACGCACTGATCTTTCGGCATTGGGGATTGGGGGAACGGCACGCGTCGGGGCTCGGCTTGACCTTTAATTTTGCTGGACCGCCGGGTACTGGAAAAACGATCTGTGCGGAGGCTGTGGCCCACGAGCTCGGGATGAAACTGCTTGTCGTCGACTATGCGGAAGCAGAGTCCATGTGGGCCGGCGAGACCCCGAAGAATATCGCCGCCGCTTTTCGCATGGCAGCGGACCAGAATGCCGTCCTGTTTTTCGACGAGGCCGATGCCATTGCCACACGTCGTTCGACCGGCTCACTTCTGCCGTACGACCGCGAGATGAACATGACGGTGAATGTTCTCCTGCGGGAGCTGGAAGCCTTCAACGGTATCGCGATCTTCGCCACGAATCTGGCCGCCAACTTTGATCCAGCGTTCGAACGCCGTATCCGAACCCACGTGTTATTTGAGATGCCCGGCGTGGAAGAAAGGGTTCGGATTTGGGAGCTCCAGATCCATCCTCACAAGACACCGCTGGCGGAGGACGTCGACTTTCGTCAGCTCTCGGAGCGCTACTCGGCCAGCGGGGGCGACATCAAGAATGCCGTCATTAAGGCGGCGGCTGCGGCGGCATCGGAGCCTGGCTCGGACCTGAAAAAGAGGATCTCTCAGAGGCACTTCGAAACAGCTATGGAAGAAGTGGTTGCGGCGCGGTCGATCATGCAGCAATCCGTCTTTGCTCAGGGGGCTGCCCGTGAGATCCCCGACACGGACGCTCGGTTGTGGCTGACCGCCGGTACATCGCTCACGCTCGCCCTGGTTGCTTTGCTGGCGTCTGCTGTTGCGGTCTGGCTGGCCCTCACTCGCTAGCTGAAAACAAAAGGCTTCCTTCGAAAATGTCCCCTTGCGACCCTGTAGCAGATGCATGGGCTGTCCAAAAAGGATTTGTCGGCAGCGCAATCGTTGCTCATCTGTAGGGTTGTTCAGGTTGCCGGGATATTCGTGCTGGTTGTCCTGGGTGCGCTGAGTGGATGCGCTTCGAGGCGACCAACCGCGGCACCTCCCCCTCCAGCACCCCCCTCTCCGGCACCTCCTCTTCCGTCATCTCCGCCGCCTCGTGTGAATGCACCAACGCCAGTTCGACGGGATGTGGCGATTCTTTACAACGATGTCGCCGGTTATACGGAAGTCGCAAATCAGTTGAGAAAGCTGCTGCCGGTGGATACGTACCGAATAACGGCAATCGACGTCGAGGCTCCGAGTTCCCAGGCATCTGTAAACGCATTGCGCAACAGAGCTGGGCTGTATGTCGTCGCCATTGGTCTTCCGGCCGCCAGGGTCGCGCGCGACAGACTGACCGCGCCGGTGATATTCGCGCAGGTGTTCAATTACCAGGAATTGATCATCGGAGGAAGAACCATGCGAGGTGTTGCAGCGATGCCTCCGCTGGATATTCTGGTGCAGGACTGGAAGAAACTCGATCCAAAACTTCGACGCGTCGGTTTGATCGTGAGTTCGACGCACAAGGACGTGGTTGCGCAGGCGGAGCGTGCGGGAAAGCTGGCCGCGCTGACGGTCCGGCACGAGATTTCGGCGTCAGATCGGGAGACGTTGTACCTGTTCAAGCGGCTTGCTCCCCAGATCGACGGTTTATGGCTTGTCCCGGACGACCGCATTCTTAGTCCCACTGTACTTCGCGAACTGCTCAGCTACGCTGTGTCGCACGGCGTGCGTGTCTGCGCGTTCAGCGATGCGTTGTTGCCGTGGGGCGCTTTGATGAGCGCAAGCCCGACGCCGGAGGATACTGCGCGGACGGTTCGGCGCGTGCTTGACAGCATGATGCAGGGGGGGACGAGTTCCGTACCCGCGCTCACGCAGCTTTCTGAGGTTGGCGTTCGCATCAATACCCAGGTGGCGGGGCGTCTCGGTCTTCCAGCCCCGACCCGTGGGGCCTGGGTTCTTCGCGGCACACGATGAAACACCACCAGCGCCGCAGCCTCGTTACAGACGTTCTGACGGTCCAGCTCGTAGTCACGGGCGTGATCACGATCATGGCACTTGCCGGTTTGACCTGGACCTCAGGCGCTGTCATCCGTGAGAACCTCGGCTACTGGGCTGAACAGTGGGCCGGTGAGCTCAACGAGTTGGGGGCGCCGTTCTACCGAAAGGATCGCGGCGACGCGATGTTGGAAGTGGAACGGTTCGTCGAAAAGTATCCCGAGATTCAACGCATAACCTGGTATCGGCCGGACGGTTCGGTATTCACTTCGATCGACAAAACAGGTATCCGGTCGGCTTCTCCGTTGGCCCCGGCCATGATCAGGGACCTGCGCGAAAAGGCCGGCGGCAATCCTCCATACATCCTTACGGAGAATGTCGAAGGCAACCACAGATTTCACCTGTCCGGACCGATCTGGGTGGAGTCGTTTGCAAACGACGGTCTGGTGGACATTGCGAACGGAGCACAAACACAGACCACGCTGATGGGATTTGTCGATGTGGATATCGACTTCTCGGGGCATCAGACGACGTTCTCCCGGAGTCTGGCGCTTGCAAGCGTTGTGCTGATCGTATTGCTCTTTGTGTCGTGGATTGCCGGACATGTGTTGATGAAACGGGCAATGCGGCCGCTCTCTGAACTTCAGGAACCGCTCTCGAGAATCGCCGCAGGCACCGCGAAGGTCACGTTTCCACCAGCACAGCACAGGGAGACCGAAGCGATTATTACAACACTGAGCGATACGCTGGCCGCATTGCAGAAGCGTGAGCAGCACCTGCTGCATATCGCGAATCACGACGCGGTTACTGGCCTCTACAGCCGGCACAGGCTCGTCTCGGAACTCGAGGCCGAGATTGTGTCGTGTGCGACAAACGGTACGCGAAGCGCGGTGTGTTTTGTCGACCTGGATCAATTCAAATACATCAATGACATGTTCGGACACCCCGCGGGCGATCAACTTCTCCGGTTGGCGGGCCGGCAGTTGCGCGATTCGGTGCGGGAAGATGACGTAGTCGCGCGATTCGGCGGCGATGAATTCGTCATTGTCCTGAAGAATGTTTCGCGGCCGCAGGCGCGAGCCGTGGCCGAGCAGGTGCTTGCACACATGCGGAGTCTGACCCATGTTGAGCAGGGTCACGTGTTCCACCTTCAATGCAGTATCGGCATAGCTGTGATCACGTCGTCGCGGTTCGGCTCCCATGAACTCATCGCGCAGGCGGATATGGCCTGCCAGGCTGCCAAATCGAATGGCCGAAATCGCGTGGAGATGTTTAACCTGTCGGCGCGGCAGAACGAGCGAATGGTGCAGGACATTCACTGGACACGCACCATTCGGCATGCGCTGGAAAACGACGGGTTCGTTCTTCACTATCAGCCGCTGATGCATATACGCACCCGCAAGGTTTCGCATTACGAGGCGTTGCTCCGCCTTAAGACTAATCGCGGTCTCGTGGGTCCGCAGACGTTCTTGCCCGCCGTCACACGCTTCGGTCTGATGGCGGAAATCGATCGTTGGGTTGTTCAGCGTGCCATCCGGTCCGTGGCTGAATTTGCGAAATCCGGCGTCAAATTGCGCCTCTCGGTCAACCTGACAACGTTTTCTTTCGAAGACGAATCCTTTGCATCCACCGTACGCGATCTCTTGCAGGATCTTGGTGTCCCCGGTGATCAGATCTGCTTTGAGATTACC